>CAMPIC010000148.1 GCA_946886185.1 uncultured bacterium | reverse complement strand
ATTCCCAGCTCGAGGGAGGAGCCAACAACTTCGTCGTCGCGCTCTTGGAGCATGAAAGCCGCATCGGTCTGGCGGCCGCCGACGTCTCGACCGGCGAGCTCCTGCTCGGCGACTTCGACCCCGAAGAAGCGCGGCAGGAGCTGATCCGTCTCGATCCGTCCGAGGTCGTCACCGGCAAGGAGCAGACCGACTTCTTCGCTCCGTGGCTCTCCGCGTTGGAGCGGAGCCCGTTCCGAACGTGGCTGGACGGTTGGCGATTCGCCCAGGAGCGGGGACGGCGCGCGCTCTGCGACCACCTCGCGGTCACGACCCTCGAAGGATACGAGTGCGAAGAGCTCGGCCCCGCGCTCGGCGCAGCGGGCGGGCTCCTCGAATACGTGCGCGAGCAGAAGCAATCTTCCCTGGGGCATCTGCGCCAGCTTCGCCGGCTCCGCGTCGACGACGGTCTCCTGTTGGACGAAACCACTCTGCGCTCGCTCGAGCTGCTCGAGCCGATGCCGGGCGGAAATCGCGAGTCCACGCTGGTAAGCGCGCTCGACGCCACCGTGACCGCCGCGGGGGGCCGGCACCTGCGCGCCTCGTTGCGCCGACCGTTCAGCGATCGCGCCCGGATCGAACGCAGGCTCGATGTGGTGGAGGCGCTCCTCGACAGCGCGCGCCGAGAGCGGCTGCGAACCTGTCTGAAGGCGACCGCCGATCTCGAACGGATCCTGGCGCGTCTGCACTGTGGGAGATCGCAGCCACGCGATCTGGGCGGACTGCGCTCGACCCTGCGCCAGATCGCGCGCCTGTGCGAGCTCGAGACCGAGCTGATCGCGCACGTCGAGCACATGCCGAACACGCCCGAAACGAGCGCGCACACGGACCTCACACCGATCGACGCAAACGCGCAGCCGGACCTCGCACCGATCGACGCAAACGCGCACCCGGAGCTCGCGCCGATATGCTGGAGCGCGCGCTGGCCGACGAGCTTCCCGCCGGACTCGCCGAAGGCGGGGTGTTCCGCGCGGAATGGAACGCGGAGCTCGCGGAGCTCCGATCGCTTGCCCGCGACGCCAAGGGATGGATCGCGCGTCTGCAGGAGACCGAGCGCGCGCGCACCGGAATCCCCAACCTCAAAGTGGGATTCAACCGGGTCTTCGGCTACTACCTCGAGGTCACGCGCACGCATCTCGAAAAAGTCCCCGCGGACTATCAGCGCAAGCAAACTCTCGCGGGGGCGGAGCGCTACCTCACTCCGGAGCTCAAGGAGTTCGAGCAGAAGGTCCTGAACGCGGAAGAGGAAGCGACACGCACCGAGCGCCGGCTGTTCGACGATCTGCAGGAAGAGGTGCGCCGGTACACCGCGCCTCTCCAGCGCCTCGCGCATCGCCTCGCGGAGCTCGATCTCGTGCAGGGTTTCTCGGAATCGGCGGCGCGCCACCGCTACGTTCGCCCCAAGCTCGCGCTCGAGCCGCGGCTGCGGCTGGTCGATGCCCGCCATCCAGTGGTGGAGCGCGCGCTCGGGAAGGATCGATTCATTCCCAACGACGCGCACCTCGATCGGGAGGAGCGCCAGCTCGCCGTGCTCACGGGGCCGAACATGGCCGGGAAATCGACCTATCTGCGGCAGGTGGGGATCGTGGTGATCATGGCCCAGATCGGTTCCTTCGTGCCCGCCTCCGATGCGGAGATCGGGATCGCCGATCGCGTTTTCACGCGCGTGGGCGCGCACGACTCGCTCGCGCGCGGTCAGTCCACGTTCCTCCTCGAGATGGTCGAGACGAGCCGCATCCTCCATCACGCCACCGAGCGGAGCCTCGTGCTGCTCGACGAGGTCGGGCGCGGCACCTCCACATATGACGGGCTCTCCATCGCCTGGGCGGTAGCGGAGCGGCTTTCTCTTCCGGGCACCGCGCGCCCGCGCACCATCTTCGCGACGCACTTTCACGAGCTGACCCGTTTGGCGGGGGAGGCGGCCGGAGTCTTCAATCTCCACGTCCAGGTGAAGGAGTGGGGCGATCGCATCGTCTTCGTGCGCCGGGTGCGCGAGGGAGGTGCGGACCGGAGCTACGGCATCCAGGTGGCGCGCCTCGCCGGCGTGCCCGATGCCGTCATTGCGCGCGCCCAGGAAGTGCTCGCCTTGCTCGAAGCGGAAGGGCGCCGGGGCCGCGCACGCCTACCGGGTCCTCCCGCCGCCTCTCAGCTGTCGATCTTCGAGACGGGTCCGACGCCGGCGGAGCGCGAGATCCTCGATGCCCTGCGCGCGCTGGAGGTCGAGCGGATCTCTCCGGTCGAGGCGCTCAGCCTGCTGGATCGCTGGCGGTCCCGGCTGCGGGATGCTTTTTGACCGGACCGCCGCGGGAGTTTCAGGGTTAGACTGGATCAGAGGTGTCCTATGAAATTTTCCGTTCGTATGTCTCGATTCGGGTTCGGGTTGGCCGCCCTCCTGCTCCTCGGCTCCGGCTGCTCGCGCAGCGTGGTCCTGCCTCGCGAATCGCTCGAGCCGGGGGAGCGGTACGAAAATGTGTCCGTCCGCACGGAGGACGGGTTCGAGTACCGCTTCGATCGCGCGGTGATCCTGCCGGACAGCGTGCGCGGCGAATACCAGCAGGAAGTGCAGCGGCATAGCGCAAGCCAGGGCACGTATTACGAGGACGTGGTGCGCGCGCAGGCAGTGCCGCTCGGCCGGGTGAGCTCGGTTTCCGTGAAGAAATCGGACCCGAGCAAGACATTCTTCGCCGGCGTCGGGGCCGCCGCGGTCGTCATGCTCTTCAAGACTCTCTTCGAATCCGACCTCGAATCGAGCGGGGGAGGAAGCTCCAAGACCAAGCCGGATCCGAGCTGAGCCCGTCCAATCCTCGACGTGCACGCGGCAATGGTGAGGCCGACCGCCCAGGGCCGAGGATCCGTCGTTCACCTGGCCTCCGTCACACGCGCAGCTTCCGTCGCGCACCTGGCCTTCGTCACGAGCCTGGCTTCCGTCGCGCGCTTGGCCTCCGCCGCTCGCTCGGTCCCGTGGTTGCTCGGACTACTGGGCGCGAGCGCATCGTCATCCCTTGGTCGGGACCTTCCCGATCCTCGAGCCGATGGGCTCTGGATCCACCGCCCGCTCGCCCGGGTCGAGGTGGCGGGTATCCGCGAGACCCGGCCCTTCGTGGTGCTGCGCGAGCTCCAGACCCGACCGGGTGAGCCGATCCGCTGGGATCGGGTGGAGCGCGACCGCTTGCGCCTGCTCGATCTCGCCCTCTTCGCGGAGGTTGCGCCCAGCGTACGCCGAGATCCCGAGAGCGGTCGGCCGGTCCTCGTGTTTGCCATCCGGGAACGGCCTCATGTGCTCGCCTATCCGATTCTGCAGTATGATCCCGACGAAGGTTGGAGCTACGGCGCCTACCTTTCCCATCAGAACTTCCGCGGCCGCGCGGAGCGGGCGGCCGTGCTGGGAACGCTGGGAGATCGCCGGTCGTTTTCGGTAGGCTATTCCGTGCCGTGGATCTTCGGCCGGCGGATCGGAGTGGGCGGAAACGCCTTCTACCGCGACGTGAAGAAGCCGACCGAAGAGATTCGAGACCAGCGCCGAGGGTTCGGGCTCTCGGTGGCTCCCGCTCTGTCCTATGAGCTGCGCACTTCGTTCTCCGGTGGAGCGGAGGAGGTGCGAACGAGCCCGCTTCATCCGGACGGGCCGGCGCGCGAGACCCGCGACCATCGATGGGCGGGAATCGTGGCGCAGCTGGATACGCGCGATACGCGCTTCCGCTCACTCGAAGGGGGCCTCTGGAGAGCGGGAGTGACCGGGCACGGGGGAGTCCTCGGCGGCACCGAGGATCTGATGCGAGTGAACGCGGACGTCCTGCGGGTCGTGCCGACGGGAGCCGGGACCGCATTGACCGCCGCGAGCCGGATACTCTGGAGCGAAGGGCCGGTGCCGAGCTACCTGCGGGTCAATCTGGGGGGGATCGATACGCTGCGCGGACATCCGCAAGGGGCGTACGGGGGCGAGAGCCGCTGGATCGGCTGGATCGAAGAGCGGATTCCGGTGCTTCCGACTCGCCGGATCTCTCTTTGGAAAGACCGCTACGTCTTTGATTACACGGTGGATGCGACCGCCTTCGTCGACGCCGGTTCCGTCTGGGACGGCGACGATCTGATCGACGGGCGAGCGCGGGCGCGTTTCGGATGCGGAATCGGGCTCAGGATCGTGCTCCCGCTCCTGCAGGCGTTGCGCTTCGATGTCGCTACCGATGGCCGGGCAGTGCGCGCCTACGGCGCGGGAGGGCTGCGTCTGTGACCAGGTCCGAGGAGCCGCCGTCACGCCGGGCTCGAACCCCGGGTCTGCCGCTGTCACGTGACGATCACCTCGATGCTCTCCCGCGAGACGAGAGCCTCGATGATCTCTCGCGCGAGGACCGCCTCGATGCTCTCTCGTTGTTCTATCCGATGCACAACGAGGAGGAGAACATCGAAGAAGCGGTGCGGCGCGCCCGACTCGCGCTTCCCAAGTTTGCCGATCGTTACGAGATCATCCTGGTCGACGACGGTTCACGTGACCGCACCGGAGAGCTCGCCGATCGCCTCGCCGCGCTCCATCCCGAGGTGCGCGTCGTGCACCATCCACGCAATCGTGGATACGGCGGCGCGCTCCGGTCCGGAATCGCCGCCAGCCGCTATCCGTGGATCTTCTATACCGACGGCGACAATCAGTTCGACCTCGACGAGATCTCCCTGCTTCTGCCGCTGCGCCACGACCATGAGATCGTGACCGGCTATCGCATCGCGCGGCGCGATCCGTTCCATCGCCGGCTCAACGCGCGCCTTTTCAATACGCTCGTGCACGCGCTTTTCCGCGTGAACGTGCGCGACGTCGATTGCGCCTTCAAGCTCTATAGCGCCGCGATCTTCGAGGGAATGGATCTCCGCTCCACGGGCGCTCCGATCGACCTGGAAATTCTGGCGCGCGCGCGCCGGAGCGGCGCCCGTATCGCGGAAGTGGGCGTGCATCACTACCCGCGGGAGTTCGGAGCGCAATCGGGGGCGAATCCTGCGGTGATCGTCCGCGCCTTCCGGGAGTTGTTCCGCCTCTGGGGGGAACTGCGCAGCTGACCTGAGAAAGTGGAGAGGAAGCTGTTCGTGCCGCAGATCCGGAATCTCCCGCTCCTGCTCGGAGCCGCCCTCGGCTTGACCGCGATCGCGGCCGTCCCGGCGTGGAAGCTGCTGGAACGGTACGGAGCGGCCGCCGAGGTCACCGGAGAGATCGCGGCGCTCGGCTCGCTGCTGGGATGCGGCGCGGCCCTTCAGCTCGGGTGGGGGATGATGAGCGAGGCGGGACGGCGCCGTCTCCATTTCCTCGCGCTCCGCTTGGAGAGCTGGTGCGCGCGCTTCGCCGTTCGCATCCTCATCGCCGTCACGCTCTGCTTCGCGCTCGTCTGGTCGGTCGCGTCGGTCGTACGCCATCTTCGCTACAACTCGATGGGGTATGACCTGGGGATCCAGGATCAGGTGCTCTGGAACCTTTCCCGATTCCGCGGATTCGCGAGCTCCATCGAGGTGAATAATTACCTGGGGGATCACTTCTCCCCGATCATGATTCTGATCGCGCCGCTCTACTGGATCTGGGATGACGCGCGGATCGTCTTGATCGCCCAGTCGCTCTGGCTCGCGCTGGGTGTGCCCGCCGTCTGGAGGATCGCGCGGCGCGAATTCGACTCCGCGGCGCTGCCGATCCTTTTCGCGGGGGCGTACGCGCTCCTTCCCGCGGTCGGATACGCGGCGAAGTACGACTTCCACGCAATCACCATCGCCGTACCGATCCTGCTGTGGGCGATCGCAGCCTGGAGCGATGGCCGGCGCGGGCTCTGGGCACTGTTGCTCCTCCTCGCGCTCCTGGTGCGTGAGGAGATCGGGTTTACCGTCGCGGGATTCGCGCTCCTGGCGCTCGCGCGCCCGCGCTGGCGCCGGATCGGCGTCCTCTTCGTGGCGCTCGGGATCACCTATTCGCTGCTCGCGGTCTTCGTGTGGATCCCTCATTTCCGCGGAGAAGGTTCCGACACGTTGACGCGGTATGCATACCTGGGGAGCGATGCGCCCGAGATCGCGGCCACCCTCTTGAAAGAGCCGTGGCTGCCGCTCACACGGCAGCTGCGTCAGATTCGCCGGGTGCTCTTCCTGTTCCAGCTCCTGCTTCCGAGCGGCGGCCTCGCGTTGCTCGCTCCTGCATGCTGGCTGCCCGGAATCGTCAATCTCGCGCAGAACTTTGCCAGCGACAACCTCGCCCAGGCCTCGATCTATTTTCACTACCCCGCCAGCTATCTCCCCTTCGTGATCTGGGCGGGAATTCGTGGTTCGGCCCGCGCCTGGTGGAAGCTGACCGATCCCCGCGCCCGCGGAGCCGTGCTGTTGCTGTTCCTGTGGGGCTCGTTCGGTGCGACGTCGCTCGATCGCGCCTTGCTCGAATCGGTGCTGCCGCCGTACGCGCAGGTCTACGGATTGGGTCGCATCACCGATGGCGCCGCGTTCGAGCGGGTGCGCCCGGCGATCGAACCGCACCATCGCGTGCTCGCGGCCGAGCCGTTCGCCGCGCACCTTTCGCATCGGGCCGGGATCTACGTCTATCACGCGCGCCAGGAATGCCCGCGCGATGTCGACTGGGTCCTGGTCGACTTCGGTTCCGACCGGTATCGGCAGGATCGAAATTGGTTGCGAGACGACCTGCAGAGCTGGATTTCAGAACAGGGATATCGGGTGCGAGCCTGCTCCGGCAACGTGGTCGCGATCTCTCGCGAGGGAGAGGAGGACCGGGAGGCGCGAATGGAATGGGATCGGATGGCGGCCTCGAGCTGGCCCAAGAGGCCGCCGCACTGATCTAGCCCTTCTTGGTCGCGTCGGCCGCGGCCTTCTTTTCCAGATAGTCACGAAT
>CAMPIC010000147.1 GCA_946886185.1 uncultured bacterium | reverse complement strand
GGCGTCGGCAGCGTTATTTCACCTTCTTTAGAAGGGATTTGACGGTCGACGAGAGTTGTGCGCCCTTCGAAACCCAGTAGTCGACGCGTTCGCGATCGATCTTCACGTCTGCTGGATTAGTCTTTGGATCATAGTATCCAATCTGCTCGACGCTCGCCGCGCTGGGAGTCTTGCGCGAGTCAGAGACGACGATGCGATAGAACGGAGCGTGGGTCGTGCCGCCACGGCGCAAACGGATCTTCAGCATTAGTAATACTCCTTGTTTGCCGACGGAACTGAAAAGCCTGATAACGTCGAAAGAACGGCATTCTTACCGTCGGCTTTCGGTCCAACGGATGGGATAGTCATAGTAGCCGACCTGCCCACCGGTCAGCAATCGCCTAGCGCCGAGACTCAGGAAGCACGGTAAGCACGTCGACGACCTTCCAAAAAGCGCCTACGAGGAACGATCTCGGAGCGAGGCGATTGTTGGTCTCACTACCCCAGAGACTCCCAGCTCGTCTCGGTCTCGATTCTATAGCGTTCTCCATTTATCTTTTGGCATTGTTTTAGCGAGCCGGGAGTTCAACGCCGGTTAGCTGCGCCCAGCGCAGGGCCACAAGCGCGCGCCAAAGACCCGTCTCGAATCGATCGCAGGCCGTGGGATTGGGCAACGTGTCTCGGATGGTCCGCCACTCGGCGTCGAGCTCTTCCGGGACAAAGCCCGGCGGTGGGTCGCGGCGGATCTGAGCGAGCACGTCGTCCACCCACGGCTCGAGACCACGGAGCCAACGCCCCGAAACCGAGGCGAACCCGATCTTTCGCTTCCGGCGCCGTACCGGCTTGGGCAGTAGGTCGGCCAGCGCCAGGCGCAGGATCCTCTTGCCCATCCCTTCGTTGCCGATCAGTAGCTCCTCGGGAAGGCGCAAGGTGAACTCGGCCAAGTCGTGGGTGAGGAAAGGGACCCGGCTCTCCACCGACCAAGCCATAGCGTTCCGGTCCTCGCAACGCAGCAAAAACGGTAGGCTGGTGTGGATCGAATGGGCCAAATGCTGCCGCAGGGAGCCGTCGGCCCGCAGCGTCATGGCAGGGAGCTCGCCCGCCGTCACCGGCTCCGTGCTCCAAGTCGTCCAGACGGGCGGCGCAATGGACGTCGGAGTGCTGTCGCCCCGGGGAAGCGGACCGCAGGCCTCCTTCAGCAGCGCCAGCGGTCGGCGTCGGACCAAGGGGGAGATGCCAAGTGCGAACCGCACTGCCCGCAACCAGCGCCTCTCCCGCATCAGCGTCGCTAGCCGGGGCCTGAGGTAGAGGGGGTAACCCGCCAGGAGCTCGTCGGCGCCTTGGCCATTGAGGACGACCGGTATTCCGTGGCGGCGCGCCTCCTCGAAGAGACGGTATTGCGCGAAGACCGCGGGGCTTGCGAACGGCTCGCCGTGGACCGCCACCAGCCGATCAATACCCGCTTGCAGGCTCCCGGCCTCAATGTTGAAGCGGTGAACGATCGAGCTAGACCGGGCCTCAACCAGTTCGATCCAGGGTTCATCGCTCTTGTCGTTCTCGTCTGCGATGTAGCTGAACGTGTGAAGGTCCCGGTCCGGCCCGGAAAGGTGGCGCATGGCCGCAACGATCGACGAAGAATCGACGCCGCCGGACAGGCCAGCGCCGATGGGAACTTTGCTGCGCATGTGCAGCTCGACGTTGCGCAGCAGCAACCTCCGCACCTCGGCTACGGCCTCGGCGTGTGTGATGTCGAGGAGCGGGCCGATCGGGAGCTGCCAGAACGGCTCGATCCGGAGCACGGGCGGGCCCTCGAGAGTGAATTCCAGTAGATGCCCGGGCGGGACTTGGTGGACACCCTCGACCAAAGTCTCGGGCCGATGGTCGGTGAAGCCGGTGAGTAGGAACTCCCGCAGAACGTCCGGATTGGATCGACGCGGGACCCCGGGCACCTCAAGGAGGGAAGGGATGTGGGAGCCGAAGGCGAAGGTCTCGCGGTCCACGAAGTAGTACAACGGCTTGATGCCGAAGTAGTCGCGCGCGAGCAGCAGCCGGTTCCGCTGGAGATCAACGAAGGCCACCGCGAACATGCCAAGGCAGCGTCGGAACGCCGCTGGGCCCCAATGGGCGAAGGCGGTGAGCAGAACCTCGGTGTCACCATCCGAGGCGAAGGATAGTCCCTCTCTCTCCAACTGGCGGCGGAGTTCGACGAAGTTGTAGATCTCGCCGTTGAAGACCATCCAGATGCGGCCGTCGGCGGTCGCCATGGGCTGGTGCGAGTTGGGCGATAAATCCTGGATCGACAGCCGTCGGAAGCCGAAGGCCAAGTGGAACGGCTCATGCCGGTAGGCCTCCAGATGCGAGAGCCCAAGAGCCGGCACCGTGTCGGCGTCGCCACAGTGCACCACCCGGTCGGGACGCCGCCAAAGAAGGTAGCCGCTATCGTCGGGGCCACGGTGCCGCTGAAGTTCGTTGGCTCGCGCAACCGCCTGCAGGTCGATCCGGCCTTCGCGAGAATAGAGCCCGAAGATGCCGCACATCAGGGTTCAACCTTCTCGAGGTAGACCCGGCCACCCTCGTACCGCAGAGAAATGCGGCGATCCTGCGAAAAGATATAGGCCGGACGCCGCCGCGGGTGCTGGTACGCTCGCACCCAGCGCACGTTTTCCTCCCAAGGCCGGCAGAGATCCAATTCCGCCTCGTCGGGCAGGGAGAAGTGGTCGTAATAGCCGGACCGTTCGGAGTCCTGGGGGATCGCGGGCAGGCGCTCACCCCGCTGGCCGGCCTCCACGATGCGCGGAAGGTTACGCCGCAGCAACTCCAATGCAAGGTCGTCAATGCGGTGCCAGATATCCGTGGCCACGTCGTGGGAGTCGATGCTGGTCCACAGAACCTCGATAGTTGGGCCGGTGTCGATCTCGGGCGCGCAGTAATGGAGCGTCGCGCCGAAGCGGTCGTCGCCGTTGATGATGGCGTGCTCTATACCATGGCAACCGCGGTAAGCCGGCAGGGGGGCCGGGTGCATGTTGACCACGCCCAAGGATACGCTCGTCAGAAATGACGGTGGAAAGACGATCGGATTAGAAAAGGAGATCGAAAGGTCGAGCTGCGGGAAGCACTGGCGAACCTCCTGGAATGCAAGCAGAGGAATGCCTGCGGCGTGAGCGACCTCATTCAGGGGGCCGTCCTGCCAACTCGCGGCTTCGCCTCGGCCGCAGGTCACCGAGACGACCTCAATCCCCGGCTGCGCGAGGGCAGTCTCGAGTCCCTGCGCGCTGATCGGCACGAACGCCCGGCCGAAGAATGCTGTGCGCAGCCGTTCCGGCCCGCTCATGCGACGTTCGCCTCCGGAGCCAGCAGGTCGAGGAGGGCTGCCAGAGGGCAGAGGTCCGTCCCTCCTTCCGCTCCCGGCAGAGGAGCGCCGAGAGCATGCCAATCGCGGCTGGGCCGTCGTCTCATTCCAAACCTGATTCTCGAGCAACCGTGGAGACGGCCCAGCCGTGCTTCCTACCAGTAGGAGTGACGCACGCGACGCCTTTCCTACCCTGGTCGATCTGCACGCTCTGGAGAAGGGACCGGTCGCCGGAGCAGGGATTGACGTTTTGCGGGGAAACGTACCGTTCTGCTTCCGCTAGTAATGGGCACCAGGTCGGCACGCTCACGAAAGGACAGCCGAGCACTTTGTCGATGAATAGTAGTAGCACGCACTTGCCATGGTCCGGTCGCAGAAACAAGCCATGGGATGACAAGCGAATCGGCTGGACGCACGACGAGCAAAGTTCCCGTCACCGAGAACACATGAAGGAGTCCGGAATGGGTGCCTCGATCGGCGAGGATCTCATGGATACGATCTTCCTTCGACTATCCGAAGCATTTCGCTGAGCCGCTTGGCTTCTTGTTGTACTTGACGATGCCCGTTCCGCTGCAACCCGCTCCGAGTGCGAACGGATCGCTACGCCGAGGGTAGGGAAAAGTCCGCATCGAGTCTCTCCTATTTGACGGCTTCGATCGGTCTCGATGAGCGTTCTCAATCTATCGACGCTTCGCCACCATACGGCGCGACATCCCGCGCAGGACGCAGGTCCGGAACGCGGACTTCTTCACACGCCCATCACGCGTCGCGCGGTCCTCGGTGCGACGGCTGTGCTCTCGACGTCCTCGTCCACGCTGGCGGATCTGCTTCAGCGTGCCGTTGACACCATCCAGTTTCGATCCGATGGCACCAGTGCTTGGTTCAACGTGCATGGCGTGCCGTCGTGGATCATCGATCCATCGCGTTTCGGCGGCCGGCCGCGACTGAGCGTCCACGAGACGGCGAAGTCGATCGCAATCGACCTTCGCGGCGCGCTCTTTCCCGGAACGGCATTGCCGGCGGATCTGCAATGCCGCGTGGAGAAGGGGCGTCTCGGCTGGACGATTCGCGTCGCCTTTGCACTCGGGAAGTTCAACGCGTTCGGAGACCTCGCGTCGTGGCTCCGCGGCGAACAGCCGCTGCAATCGGCGGTCGTGCCGCTCGGCATGTTGACGTCGGGCATAGCGCGCGCGGCGTCTCTCCGGATCGATTCCCGCGCGGTCGCCTCATTTCATCCGAGCTGGCAGTTCATATTCAAGGCGATCCGTGGAACGTTGTCGCTCGAAGGAACGGAGCTCGACTGTGGTCACATGACGATCGGGCTTCCTTCGAGAGACCAGCGAAGTCTCGCGGCGGATCCTTCCGAAAAGTGGACGCGATTCTCGGTGAGTCGAGGTTCGTCGGGATGGCCGGCCATCATCCCGTCGCGTGTGCTGCGTGGAAGCCTGCTGGAGTTCGGCACAAACGCGCTCGACACCGTCACATTGGAAACGCACGACCGGTTCGACGGCGTTCGGACGTACTTCGCAGCGGCGTCCAGACGGCAGGCGGAGGTCGGGACGCTCCGCGTTTGGCCGAACGACGCGTCGAGAGAGAGGTCTTTGTTTGTGCTTCCTCTTCGCGATCTCGCGTATGCAGGCGCGGATGGCGCCGGAGCGTACGAGCGTGCGATCGTCGCCGGCCAGGCGTCGAGTGTTTGGCTGGACACAGGCACCGCGCGACTCGAGCTCGGCGACGACGAAAGCGCGTCCGTCGTGGAGATCGTGGAGTCGAACGGGGAGCCGTCGCGTCATCAAATCGCACCGAGGCTCGTCGCTTCGCTCACGCCGATCGAAGGCGCGATTGCCATTCCCGCCCAACCGGCGCGCCCGACGCGGTTAAGACTGGCCGCACATCACGGTGGCGAAGCCGCAGCAGATCTCTGTCCCGGTTGTCGAGTGGAGTTCGACGAGAACAATCTCGAAGACCGTCCGCCGTGCCACATCATCTCCGTTCTACGCCCCAGGGATCTGCTCGTCGTTCGGTTCGAGCTGATCAATCTCCACATCCGCAAGAAGTGGCTGCACGAGCCGCGTTTGGAGCGCGCCGACATCCATGCTCCGGCGTTCCTGATCGTCCATCTTCCGCCGCAGCACATCGCGGAGCGGGCATTCTTCGAGGCCACAAAAGACACCGAAACGCCGTCGATCGAGTGCATGGAGAGCCGCCTCGCCTGCGAAAGCCGGCTCGTTTTCCGCCTGAAGCAAGAGGTCGATCGGATCCCGTATGACATCGCGTCGCTGTTGAACTGGGATCCGTCGATCTTCGAGCCGGTTAAGGTCCCGCCGACACGCAACGAGAAGGACATCGAGCCCCCGAAGCGGCTGCAGACCGACATCGAGTTCCCATGGAGACTTCACCTGTCACCCGACGACGGATGCTCTTGGCTCCATGCGGCGAAGCCGGTCACCATCGACGATCGAACCGAGCTGTGGCACACGCGGATGATGCTCGATCGCCCATGGGAAGCGCCGTACCCCACTGTCCGTGCCGTTTGGAACGACGGCAGCACGCTGCCGCCCAGCAAGTGTCCCGGCAAGGCATCGCCGAAACTCCCATTCCGGACGTCGCTCGACGATGAGGATCGCCACAACATCGTCCTCGCAACGCACGACACGAATCGCGATCCGAAGCCGGTCGATGCGCATCTCTTCTTGTTGTCCGCTCTCGGCGCCTGGTCCGACCTGCGCGGCGAATGGCTTTGCACGCCGAAGCGCGCCTGCAATGCTCTGGAGCGCTGGACGCACCTCGCGTCGATGGGCCGCGATCAGAAGGTCGTCATCGAGGAGCGCGCGTTCTGCATGCGCACCGGCCACAAGGTCAACCTGATCACGGAGACGACTCGAGAGTTCATCCCCGTTCCGATTCTGATCGACGGCCGCGAGCGGAGGATGTTCGTCGCGTTCCTGATTCAGCGACTGTACGTCAAGGTCAAAGAGCCGCGTGTGCTCACGTACGAGAACTGGGACATGCACCACCGCTCGATCGAGATCGTCGACGAGCGTACGCCGTTCCTCGACGAGCCGGTGGACGAGGCGAGCGGATCGATCCCGAAGTCGAGCGGCAGCGGCGTGTGGGGAGATCGCGCCTTCTGGCCAACGGTCGGCGGAGAGGTCTTCCGTTTCCGACTGCGCGGCGTTGACTATGCAGGCAACGTCGAGGAGTGGCTCGAGCCGATGCTGGTCGTCAAGCAGGTGTGCGAGTCGTCGCCGGACGAACTGGCAGGATTCGCCAACTCGCCGCATCTCGCGGATGCGATCGCCGCCTACAACAGCTCCCCGCGAAGAGTGGTGCCGTTCGACGGACGCGCCATCGCGCTCGCGACGTCACTGCGCAAGGGTGACACCGAAGTGACGGTGCAGGATGCGACGTACGAGGTGCTTCACGTACGCAACGTACCGGCGAATCCCTGCGCGATCGGTTATCTCGCGCCCGACAGCGCGGCGCTCATGCTTCACAAACACCCCTGTGAACCGCCGTTCTGGCCGGTTACGAAGAGCCTCCGCGGCAGCGTCCCCGCGATCGCGACCTGTCTCGGCAGCAGCCGGGCGGCGAACTGGCGCCCCGGC
>CAMPIC010000146.1 GCA_946886185.1 uncultured bacterium | reverse complement strand
GCGCAGGGTCGGCTGCGTCTCCTTGGAGATGGCGAGCGCCCGGCTCAGGTGCCGGGCCGACACGTCCCATTGCCCCGCGGTATAGCAAAGGATCCCGAGGTTGAGGCAGGTTGTCGCCAGTCGCGCGTAGTTGCCCGCCTCCTCGGCGACCGCGATGGCGCGGGTGAAGTACTCGCGCGCCTCCGCCCAACGGGACCCCTTGATCAGGAGAACTCCCAAATTGTTGAGCGTGCGCGCAATCCCTTCGCTGTCGTCGATCCGCCGGAAGGTGGCCAGCGCGTTCTCGTAATACTCGCGCGCGCGAGCGACGTCGCCGGTGCGATGGAAAATCGCTCCCAGCGTCACCTCGAGATTTCCGATCTCCGCGTGCGCGTCGGTGCTACGGAGAACGCGATACGCTTCGAGACAATCGACGCGCGCGGTCTCGTAGTCACAGAGAGTGTTGTGGACCTGTCCGATCCTGCCGCGGACGCGCGCGGCGAGGACGGCGTCTCCCGTGGCCAGGGCGCGCTCGTGCATCGATTCCAGGCGCGTTTTCGCTTCCGGATGGAGCCCCCGCCGCGATAGACAATCCGCCATCTTGATCTCGACCGCGATGGCTACCGACTCGGGAGCATTGGCGTGGCGCACCTGCGCGAGCGCGCGCTCGTAGTACTCGAGCGCGGAGACCATGTTGTCCGCACCGACATGGACGTCGCCGATCCCCAGGAGCCGATTCCAATCGGCATCCTCCGAGCCGTTCCTCCGGCGGGAGGACGGTTCGAGATAGGGACGCGCCATGTCCTTGCGCTCTTCCATCGGCGAAGCCTAGAGACCGAGCCTTTGAATCACGGATGACAGGGTGATCAAGATTTCCAGGATCTGGTCGATCTCGGTGGGATCTCCGCTCTCTCCAATCTGTCCGTCACCGGTCGAATCAGCCGCTGCTCCTCCGTAAACCATCCCCGAAGCCGGATTGTTTTCGCAGGTCGCCACCTGATGGGCGGCGTTGAGCGGAACGGTGATCGAACAGACCAGGAGCAGGGTGCAGAGCAACGCCTTGAGGTGCGCCGGGCGGGGTGCACGAAACGTCATCGGTCAACCTCCTGGCTGAGCGGTGAGACGTGCCCGCTTGACGCGGCGGACGCGCTACCTGTTTCAGCGGGACCGAGTATCTCCGACAGCGGGCGAGTTCCAGTCACTGACTCACGCGAGTTTAGGGATCGAGGCCAGTAACCGTCAATTATTAGTCATCATTCCAGCGTTTCCCCCCAATTTCGGAACGCTCACAGGAGGTAGTCCTCGATTTCGGAACGAACGGAAGGAACCTCGGGGCGCGCCGGACGTCGTTCCGTCGACACCTCGGCAACCCACGATGGCATCGGAGCATCGTCCGCCAGGGAACGAAACAGATCGAGCAGGCTGCGCGCGGAGATCGGAGGGTCCGGTTCCATGCAGTACCGGCGCAGACGTCCTTCGGGGAGATCGCGCACCAACCCTGCGCGGCGCAGGACGCCCAGGTGATGACTCACCAGCGGCTGCCGCAGCCCCGTGCTCTCCACCAGCTCGTGGACCGCTCGAGGACCGCGGCGGAGCTCGTAGAGGAGCCGGCAGCGGCTCCGGTCCCCGAGGGCCGCGGCCGCGCGACGGAGCGCTTCCAGCCGCGCAGGCAATTCCGGTTCGAGGTCCGAAGCACGCTCCGACCTCTTCGTCCTCGCCATCGAGCGCATCCCCTTCGCAACCGTAAGGCGGCCGAAGTGTAAATCGTTGTGTGTGGTATCCTAAGCGTCCCATGGGCTCTCTCCAAACGGAAAGCGCCACCGATCGCATCCCATTGCTGGGGACCACGGTGGACGAGATGCGGGTGAGCGGCCCTCTCTCGGAGCTCCCTGCCTATCGGGCTCGGCAGGTCGCGCACTGGATCTACGCGCGCGAAGAGCTCCACTTCGAGCAAATGTCCGATCTCCCGCTCGCGCACCGATCCCAGCTCGCGGAGCGGTACAGCCTGGAGCTCGACGCGATCGCGGATCTGCAGCGCGCCCCGAGCGGAGAGGCGGACAAGCACCTCTTCCGGCTCGCCGACGGTCGGCTGATCGAAGCGGTCCTCATCCGCACCCCGGAGCGGGTCACCTTCTGCGTCTCCTCCCAGGCGGGGTGCGCCTACGGATGCGATTTCTGCGCCACCGCGAGGATGGGTCCCGGCCGGAACCTCACCGTCCGGGAGATCCTGTCGCAGGTCATGGCGCTGCGCCGCGCGCTCCGCGAGGAAGGGCGCGATCCGATCCACAACCTGGTCTTCATGGGGATGGGAGAACCGCTCCAGAACCTGGAGAACCTGATCGGCGCGCTCCGCCTGCTGCAGGATCCGGCGGGGCTCGCGATCGGCTGGCGCCGGATCACCGTCTCCACGGTCGGATTGATCCCGCAGATCCGGGCGCTGGCCGAGTCCGACGTCTCGGTGCGTCTCGCGTACTCGCTGAGCGCGACCACCGACGACGTGCGCTCGCGCCTCATGCCGGTGAATCGGAAGTATCCCTTCCGAGATGTGTTCGAGGCGCTGGCCTACTACCAGGAACGGACCAAGACCCCCGTCACGCTCGAATACGTGCTGCTCGACGGAGTCAACGATTCGCCGGCCGACGCGGAGCGGCTCGGCCGATTCGCGCGAGATCTGGGGTGCAAGGTCAATCTGATCATGTACAACGCGCACCCGGCCGCTCCGTATCAACCGACTCCGCTCGAGCGTGTGCTGCGGTTCCAGGCGCTGGTGGAGAGCCTGGCGCCAGTCACGCTGCGTCAGTCCAAGGGACGGGACATCCTGGCCGCTTGCGGGCAGCTCTCGACTCGATGGAGGGAGGCGCCCGGCGGATCCGCCTGATCGTGGTGTCATGGGCATCCGAGCGAGGAAGGAGCCGTTGAGGGACGTCCGTCCCCGCTCCGGGAGTCGGACCCTCGGGGGCGCGCGGCTGCGCCTGAGCCATCGACTGTTCCTCCTCTTCCTGCTCGCCGGAGCAATCCCGATTACCGTGGTGGGCGCGGTCGGTTGGCTGCAGTTCCGCCAACAGGTCCGGCTCTGGAACGTCTCCTCCGTGGAGAACGCGCTCGAGGCATCGCTGCGCAGCCACCGCCGCGCCATGGACCGGCTGCAGCGGCAGCTGGAGGATCTGGGCGAGGAGGTGAGCGCGAACGCCGACTTCGCCGCGGCGGCGGCACGCGGCGACTCGGTTTCGATCGAGACGTATCTGCGCCATCTCACCGGGCAGCCCGGAGTCGACTTCGCGATGTATCTGGAAAGAGGCCTCTCGGGCTGGACGCCCCTCGCTCGTTCGGGCTCGATCGAGGCGCCCGACCTGCCCGCGAGCTTGCCCGATCCGGAGGCCGGCCCCCTCGGACCTCTACGCAGCCGTCCTCTCTCCCTCTCCGGCGCGAGCGGAGACCTCGCTGCCGTCCCGACCTATCTCTGGCGCGGCGGCGGCGCCGATTCCACGCTCACCGTGCGCGGCTGCCTGCTCGTCGCCACACACCTCGGGAACGGGTTCTTCGACGATCTCGGTCAAGCCTCCAACGGCCTGGCGTTGTACCGCCGCCTTCAGGACGTCAGCCGCGTCCTTCGAACGGCCGACGCTCTCTTGCTCGCGCTCGCCTTCCTCGTTTCGGTCGGGATCGGCTTCTTTCTGGCCCGGCGGATCGCGCGAGGCATATCCCTCCCGGTGGAATCCCTCGTCGAGGGGATGGAAGCGGTTGGCCGAGGCGATGCCGCGGAGCTCGAGGTTCGTTCGCGGATCCCGGAAATGGAACTGCTCGCGGGCGCGTTCTCGCGCATGCGGCGCACCCTCCTGGAGTACGAGCTCCAGCTCCGCGAGGTGGAGCAGGTGCGCGGCGCGCAGCAGACGGCGCGGTTCGTGGCCCACGAGATCCGCAACGCGCTCACCCCGGTGCGCGCGGGAGTATCGGTCCTGGCGCGCCGGGTCGCGGAGCTGCCAGAAGCGAGCCGCCCCCAGGGAGAGCGCGCTCTGGAGGGAATCCGGGTCGAAGCGGAGCGAATGGCCTCGTTGGCCAGCGCCTTCAGCGACTACGCGCACCTGCCCGAGCCCCATCCGGAATCGCTCGACGTCGCCGAGATCATCCGCGCTCTTGCAGATCGGGAGGTTCCCGCCGAGATCGACTCGGTGCTCGATCTGCATCCGCTTCCGCAGGTCTGGGCGGATCGGGACGAGATGGAGCGGCTGTTGCGCAACCTGATCAAGAATGCCGTCGAAGCGATGCAGGGAGCCGGTTCCCTGCGAATCGAAGCGCGCCCCGCAACGGATGGCGAGCCGATCCGTATCGTCATCGCCGACAGCGGGCCCGGCATGGACGATGCCACGTTGGAAAAGGTGTTCCAGCCCGGCTTCACCACCAAGACGACCGGCACCGGACTCGGACTGCCTCTGGTGCGGAGCACGGTCATCCGGATGGGCGGGCGATTGTCGATCGAGTCGAAGCCGGGAGAAGGCACCAAAGTCATCCTGAGATTGCCCGCGATCGAGAAGGAAGGGACATGACACGCCGCATCTTGATCGTCGACGACGATCCACGCGTGAGGTCGGCGATCGCGCTCCTCTTGGAGGAAGAGCGCTATCAGCCGGTCCAGGTCGAAAGCGGACCCGCCGCCCTGGAGGCGGTCGCGATGCAGGAGTTCGCGTTGGTCCTGAGCGACGTGGCGATGCCCGGGATGGACGGGATCGAGCTCCTGGCGAAGCTCCGAAAGGACGCGCCCGATCTGCCGGTGGTGATGATCTCCGCACACGGCGATCTGGAGACCGCCGTCCGCGCGGTGCGCGAGGGAGCGTACGACTATCTGGTGAAGCCGATCGATGACCAGCGGCTGTATCACACGATCGAAAAAGCGCTCGAGCTCCAACAGCTCCGCAGGGACTACGTCGCGATCAAGCACGAAGCGCGCGCCGACGATCTGCTCGGCGAAAGTCCGCCGATGAAACGGCTGCGCGACGAAATCCGGCGGGCCGCGCCCAGCGAAGCTCGCATTTTGATCCTGGGAGAAAACGGCACCGGCAAGGAGCTGGTCGCGATCCGGCTCCACGAGCAGAGCAGCCGGCGCGATCGCCCGTTCATCAAGCTGAACAGCGCGGCGATTCCGCGCGAGCTGATCGAGAGCGAGCTCTTCGGCCATGAGCCGGGGGCGTTCACCGGCGCGCATCGCATGAAGAAGGGGAAATTCGAGCTCGCGAGCGGCGGAACCCTCTTCCTCGACGAGGTGGGCGACATGTCTGAGGAGACGCAAGCGAAGCTGCTGCGGGTGCTCGCGAGCGGCGAGTACGAGCGCGTGGGCGGCAGCCGCACGCTCCGATTCGACGCGCGCCTCATCACCGCGACCAACCGCGACCTTCTCGCTTCCGGGGCGGATCGCGCCTTTCGGGAAGATCTGTATCATCGGATCGCGGTCATTCCGATCCGAGTCCCTCCGCTGCGCGAACGCCGCGACGACATCGATCTGCTCGCCGATCACTTCCTGCAACGCTTCTGCGCCGATCAACGGCGCCATGCTCCCTCTCTCACCGGCGAGGCATACCAGTTGCTTCGCCACTATCGGTGGCCCGGCAACGTGCGCGAGCTGCGCAACCTGATGGAGCGGATCGCAATCATGCACTCCGATCCGGTCGTGGAGCGCAGCGATCTGGAGCCCTGGCTCTCCGAAAGAGAGCCACCCGCCGGCGGGATCCGTCCGGGACTGGTCCACCAATGGAAGGACGAGCAACGAGAAACGGATCGCCAGCGCATTCTCCGCACTCTGGCCGAGTCAGGCTGGAACGTGAGTCGAGCCGCGGAACGTTTGGGAATCGATCGCGCCTCGTTGCACCGGAAGATGAAACGGCTCGGAGTCGAGCGGCCGGGCCGACCGGGAGCGTGACCGAGCGGCGACAGGTGTGACCTCCCGGTCACGCGATGTCCGCTGCGGGGGGAGGGGAAATCATGAGGACCGAGTCGAACGCGCGGCGGCGTCTCACGATCTTCGGATCGGCGCTGCTCGGGCTCTTCATTTCGGCGGCCGCCCAGGCCGCGCAGTGGGATCGCTTTCCCGATTGGCACGAACCGCCGCTCGAGGGGTTCGATGCGCCTCGCAAGAAACCGTTCGACGAGTTCTATCCCGCGCTCGCCCCGCAATGGACTCCCGAATCGTCGCATTGGTTCCGACTCGATCGCGCCGCTCGATTCGGAATCGGATACGGCGCGACGCTCAATCGCGTCGATGGAGTCAGCTTCGTTCTCTCGCAGGAGTTGAGTCCGCGCGGCTTCGGTCCCGCGATTCGGCTTTACGAAGGCTATGGACTCACGAGCGAGGAGTGGTCGGGATCATTCGAGCTCGCGGTCCATCCCTTCCTCCGTGATCTGGAAGTGGGAGTGCGGTTGGCTGACGAGACGATTGCCTGGCCCCTGCCCCGGCAGGCCATTCGATCGGAGGAGAACTTCGCCGCCGCGTTCTTCGCGCGCGAGGAATTCCGCGACTACCTGCGCAGAAGGGGCGCAGCCGGCTTTCTTCGCTTCTCTCCTGATCGCACCCGGAGCGTCGCGCTCACTTACCTGGCGGAGTCTCATGACTCGCGCCGCCGGCGCATCGCGGAGTTCGGGATCTTCGGCGGGAACGAGCGCTTCGACCCGAATCCTTCCGTCGAGGAAGGCGATTGGAATGCAATCCAGCTCCGCGGGTATTGGACAGGAGGTGGGGACCGCTCGCTCTGGGGACCCGATCTGACGCGCGCGCTCCTGATCGACGCGATCTGGTCGGGGGGGGATCTGGGTGGAGAACGATGGTTCACCCGCGTCTGGGCGGAGCATCGGGGCTGGATCCAGATCTCGCCGGCCCAGAGCCTCGGCTACCGGATCCAGGGAGGCGGAGCTCCCCAGGGCAACGTCGCCGCCGATGGCTCGTTGCTCCCCGTGCAGTGGCAATTCCAGGCCGGAGGAGTGGGAT
>CAMPIC010000145.1 GCA_946886185.1 uncultured bacterium | reverse complement strand
CATCGCCAACTGCCCCAGAGCGAACCCATCCTACTCCCGGGGTGCAATGCCAGCCCCGTTCCGACGACACTCGCAACTTCGGAGTGTAGGCTCTCTCCATTGACGGAATGGGTGTTTCGATCTCCATGAGCACGACGGACAGCAGAGGCGGATCGGCGCGGAAAACCCCGGCGGGCGCGCCGCGCGGCGCGAAGCGGGTCCTCTTCGCGATTCTCACCCTCGGTCTGCCGGTAGCGCTGATCCTCCTCCTCGAGCTGGTCCTGCGGATGTCGGGCTACGGAGGCTATCCCGACACGTTCGAGGTCGCGCTCACCACGCCTGATGGCCGCAGGCTCATGGAGGCGGGTAATGACCGCGTCGAGTCATTCTTCATCCGCAACCGCGATCTCCCGGGACATCTTGACCGCCGTCACTTCTGGAGCCCCAAACCGGAGGGCGCGCTGCGTGTGGTCATGGTGGGGGAGTCGGCGATCCGCGGATTTCCTCAGCCCGCGAATCTGACTGCAGCGTCCTTTCTCCAGGAGATGCTCCAGGACCTCCTGCCCGATCGCTCCATCGAAGTGATCAATCTCGGGACGACCGCGATCGCCTCGTATCCGATCCTCGAGCTCGGTACCGAGGCGCTCGAGCAAGAGCCGGACGTGATGGTGATCCAGGCGGGGAACAACGAGTTCTTCGGCGCGTTCGGGGTCGCCTCTCTCAACAAGGTGGGGAACAGCCCGGGGGCGATCGCATTCCAACGATGGGGCCGTTCTCTCGCGATCGTGCAGTGGGCGGAATCGCTCGGCGCGAGGTTGCGCAAGCCCGCCGCGCCCGGCGCGGGCGATGCCTCTGAGACCTTGATGGAGCGGATGATGGGGCGTGATTTCACCGCCTATGACGATCCGCTGCGCGATGCGGCCGCGCGCAACGCGGGCGCGCACGTGCGCAAGCTGATCGAACGCTGCGAAGGCCGCGGCGTCCCGGTGGTGGTTTGCGTCACGGGAGTCAACGAACGAGGAATGGCGCCGCTCGGCGAAAGTCGGATCGACGAAGTGCCCGAGCCCGATCGGGCGCGATTCTCCGCGGCGCTCGAGATCGATCCCGATTCCTCGCAGAATCGTCTGGAAGAACTGAGATGGGCGGTCGAGGTAGCCCCCCATCACGCGCGCGCCCACTGGCTGCTCGGCACCGCATTCCATCACTCCGGGCAGTTCGAGGAGGCGAAAGCCGCCTTCCAGAAAGCAGTCGATCTCGATCCGATGCCCTGGCGCGCTCCGAGCTCGGTGCTCGAGGCGATCCATGGCGCCACCGGAGGGACCGACGCTGTCTGGGTGGACGCTCGAGAAGCGTTGCGCGCCGGCGCCGACGGCGGCTCGATCGGATGGGATCTGATGGACGATCACGTCCACATGTCTCTCCGAGGGCAGGCCCTCGTGGGTCGCGCGCTTCTTGAGGGCCTGGCTCGAGTTCCTTCCCTCGGAATCCAGCCCGAGGCTTTGGCGCGTCTTTCCGACCTGGGACGCTATGCCGAGCGGCTCGGGCGCAATCGTTTCGACGAGCGGGGCGTGGCGTACCGCATGTACAAGCTGCTGGAGGTTCCGTTCTTCACCGCCACCAATCCATGGGCTTCCCGACTCATGCGCGAGCGGATGGAACGATTCGACTCCGCGATGACGGCCTCCGAGATTCAGGCGATGAAAGCATGGGAAGACCCCGCTGCGAGCCGGGATTACGGCGTGCCCGCCTCCGCGTTCGGCGGTCACGTATGTCTGACCGAGAAGCGGTACGACGAAGGTGCGCGCGCGTACCGTGGCGCCGCCCGGGCCATCGCGCCGTTCAGCGTTTTGAATCTGGAGTTCACCTTCAAGTGGCTCACCTGCGCCGCGCAGGCGGGAGGCTTGAGCGAAGAGGAGCTCGCGTACGGTCGGTCCGCCATCGAGCGCGGACGGTTGATGGCGGTCAATCCGGAAGGAAGCGAGCCTGCGATCCAGCGCTTTCTGGGCGGGCTCTGCGCGATGACGGGCGATTGTGAGAGTGCAGTGACCCATCTGGAGCGGGGGCGGCTCGCCTTCCGCGGCGCCGATCTCGCGGAGATCGACCGGCAGATCGTCGAATGCCTGGTCCGACTGGGACGCCGCAATGACGCCAAGGCGATCGTGGAACGCGGCGCCATGACCGAAGGGCCCCAATCGCGCCTCTACGTCCAGATGGAAGCGCTCCTCGATCCTCCCGAGGATTCGCGGTAGATTCTCGGTAGAAATGTGGATCTGTCTTTGTAAGGGCGTCTCCGATCGCCAAATCCGCCAGGCGATCCGAGCGGGGGCTCGAACCGTGGAGGAGATCGGCCGCATCACTGCGGCCGGTACCGATTGCGGCAAGTGTCTCGTTGCGATTCGACAGCTGCTCGGAGAAGCTGGGATCGATGCGCCCGAACCGGCAGCACCGCTCGAGCCAGGGGAGCCAGACGCGCCGTCCGGGCCGGCATAGCGAGCCAACGACGTGCGCCACGGCACGGACGCGACACAGGGTGGATGAATCGAGGACGGAGGGTCGATGAAGAAGGACACGCCGGACGCTCGCGTGATCGAGGTCCTGAATGATGCGCTCACCGCGGAGCTGACCGCGGTGAACCAGTACTTCGTACATGCCGAGATGTGTCAGAACTGGGGCTACGAACGGCTCTACCATCGGATCCGCAAAGAAGCGATCGATGAGATGAAGCATGCCGAATCGTTGATCGAGCGGATCCTGTATCTGGGGGGCGTTCCCAACGTCCAGCGGCTGAGCAAGATCACCATCGGGGAGACGGTGCCGGAGCAGCTCAGCCTCGATTACGCGGTCGAGCGCGAGGCGGTCCTGCGGCTCAACGCGGGCCTGGAAGTGTGCCGCGAGGCGGGAGATAACGGGAGTCGCATCATCCTCGAACAGATCCTTCATGACGAAGAGGAGCACATCGACTGGATCGAGGCGCAGCTCGAGCTTTTGGAGCAGGTCGGAGAAGCGAACTACCTCGCGCAGCAGATCCGCGGAGACGAATAGCGAGGCCTACCAGATCGAGAGAACGTCGGGGAGCCGCACGCCGTGTTCCCTCTGATTTACCTCGCGTCCGGCACCCGGTGCCCTCTCCGATTACGCCAATGTGAGCCGCACCTTGTCCACTCGCGCATCACTCCATCGTGAGCTTGCGGCATTCCTCCCGGCCGCCCGCGCGGACCCGATAGAAGTAGATTCCGCGCGGCACGCGCCTCCCGCCCGCGCTCCCATCCCATTCGAACGTGTGGACGCCCGCGGCGTAGTGCCCGTCGGCCAGCGCACATAACAAACGCCCATCCGCCGAATACAGATCGATCGCGAGGTCGGTCTCGTTCCCGATCTCGAGCTCGATCGTGACAGAGTGTCGAAACGGATTCGGATGGCATCTCGTCTCCATCGCGGCGATCTCGGCTTCCGAGGAGTCGGGAGGCTCTTGATAGCGGAGCCGGCGAATCTCTTGCGCGAAGATGGAAACATAGTAGATGTCTCCTGTGCTCGGATCGACTTCGAGGTCGACCGGTCCTTCCGCGTCCGAGGCAAAGTCTCCCCAGCCGAGGATGCGATCCTGCGCGTCCACCTCGATTGTGCGGATCCAGCCTTGGACGTGGTCCGCGATGAAGTACCGCCCTCGATATGCCTCCGGATATGCATCGCCGGTGTAAAACACGCCTCCGACCGCGGTGCTGCCGATCCAGCCGATCGGGAAGGACTCGTCGCCGGCCGTGTGGTGCCACCACAGCGTGGGGAAAGTGACGGGCGCGGGATTTTCCGCATTGCTCCCCCCGTTGCACAGGATGCTGTCATTGCCTGCCGCGGTGGAACGAACCCGGTCGTATTTCAACTGGGTCCTCGAACCTTCGAAGCACGGCCAGCCGAAGTTCATGCCTCCGCGTGGAATGATGAGGAACTCCTCGAACGAGTCCCATCCGACGTCTCCGACATAGAGCACGCCGGGCGCAGCGTCGTCTGGATCGGCGCTTCCTGTTCCGGGGCGCACGCAGAAGCGGTACGGATTGCGCAGCCCGTACGCCCAGACTCGAGAGCGATCGGAGAGTGGATTTCCATTCCAGTACGGATTGGAAGGAAGTCCGCGGCCGGTCTCCTTGTCGATGCGCAGGATCTTGCCCGCCATGCTGTCGATCGAGCGGGCGCGAAACGATCCGATATCTTCCGAGGGATCGCTCCTGCCGGGGTGGAACGCCTCCGGATCGACCCCTCCGGAGTCGGCGTGCGTGAACTGTCCTCCATCTCCCGACGCCACGAGGAGCGACTTGTCCGCGCCGAAGCGGATCGTTCCGATCGAATGGGAAAGACCCAGCGCAGGAATTCCTTCCGCCCAGGTCTCTCCGATCAGGACCTGGCGCGAGGAGAGATCGGCGACGTTGGGATTCGCCGCATCGAAGCGGTATCGCGTCAGCCGAGAAAATTGATCCAGCTGAAACGTGGTGTCGCTCGGTTCCGCGACATAGGAAAGGTAGACCCAGGGCGCTTCAGGGAAGTCCGGATCGATCGCGCATCCGATCATGCCCAGGTCGTGATGCGAGCGAACCTCCTCGGTGAGATCGAGGAAAGGAGTGGGCCACTTCTCTCCCGACGGAAGCAACGTCCACACCCGGCCTTCGAGCTCTACGACCAGCTTGCGTCCATCGGGGAGGAAGACCACCTGCACCGGCAGCTCGAAGGAGAGGGACGGGAACGCATTCTCCGAGACGAAGCCGGCAGGAAGAGTGATCGCAATGGCTCGCCCGAGGATGAAGAAGAGGGATAGCGCAAACACCGCCGCGATTGCGGAAAGCAGGTTCGTTCGCGAGGACCATCGAGTCATGAATCGAAGTCTCGGATCCGGCAGGGGTCGAGTTCCAATGAGCGCGCCCGAGATTGCGCGGGCAGTATAAGAGCCGGACCGGAATCATGACACCGTCCTTTTCCGAGCGGGCCCGAAAGAGATGGGCGTATGATATCTCTCTGGCCGCGGACGTGGGATTGAGTGCCGGCGGGCGCAGCGACCGATGCTGGCCCGGCCTGAGTCCTCGGACTGCGAGAATCATCCGGACTGACTCTGGAGACGACCGAACATGGAATCCACCTCACGAAGGCGCATCTTCGTTCCGCGCATGCGGAACGCAATCTCGGCATGTTTCACGGCGGCCCTCCTGTCATCGAGCGCCCACGTTGCCTGGGCGCAGCACTCGGGTTGGTCCGTGCTCCCCAACGCCCCTGTGGCGGGGCGTCACGACGACATCCACTTCGTCGATCCGCAGCGGGGATGGGCGGTGGACAGCAGCGGGAAGATCCATCGCACTACCAACGGCGGCAACAGCTGGGTGCAGCAGCTGCAGGCCTCCGAGTACTTCCGCTCGGTCTACTTTTCCGACGCGCAACATGGCTGGGCGGGCACTCTCGGAGGCGCGAACCTGCTTTATGCCACGACCAACGGGGGTGCCGCGTGGCAGCCGGTGACCAACCTCCCGAGTCCCGGTCCGGACGCGGTCTGCGGACTGTCCGGATTCGGAAGCGACTTGATCGTCGCCACCGGCGCATATCATGGACCGGCCAAGTTCACGCGTTCCACGGACGGCGGCGCGACCTGGACGACGAAGGACATGAGCGGGTATGCGCGCAACCTGGTCGATTGCCACTTCTTCAGCCCCGACTCCGGATTCGCGGTGGGCGGATCCCCCTCTCCTTCCGAAGGCCAATCCCATCCGGTCATCCTTCTGACCGCGGATCGTGGCGACACCTGGCAAACGGTGCATCACGGAAGTCGAAATGGAAGCTACGGCTGGAAGATCTTCTTCCAGAACGCAAAGAACGGATGGGTTTCCGCCTATGACACCGGTGGAGCGCAGGTCTTCAAAACGACCGATGGGGGATTGCACTGGGTCGAACAGCAGGTTCCGAACAACGACGCGCTGGAAGGAATCGGGTTCGCCAGCGAGACGCTCGGATGGACCGACGGTTGGGGCTCCGCGAGCCAGACCGTGAACGGTGGGCAGACCTGGACTCCCGTGGATCTCGAGGGCAACTTCAACAATCGGTTCGTGATGTTCGGCGACAGCGTGGGATATGCCGCCGGCCGGACCATCATGAAGTACGACCCGTCCGTCAGCAGCGTGGAGGAGCCGCCCACTGCCGAGTCCGCGTTCCGGGACGTGCTGCAGTTGTCCAGCCATCCAAATCCCACTTCCGGCAGGGCGACCATCGAATTCATCCTTCCGGAAAGCGCGCCGGTCACGGTTCGCGTGTACACCGCCCTGGGCCGGCACGTCGTAACGATCGTGGACGGGGAGACGATGCTTCCCGGCCGTCAAAGCGTCGAGTGGTCCGGCCGAGATGCCTTCGAGCGTGAGGTGCCGTCGGGCCGCTACCTCTATCGAGTGGACGCGGGACGCGAAGCTTCGAGTCGGATCCTCACTTTGATCCGATGATCCCCATGCGCGCGACGACCGACAGGATTGGCGTCGGCCTGGTGCTCGCCATTCTCGCCGTCACGGTCGTCTGTTACTGGCAGGTCACGTCGCACGCGTTCCTCGGGTACGACGACAATCTCTACGTCACCGAGAATTCGCTCGTGCACGAGGGGATTACGCTGCCGGGGCTGATGCGCGCGTTCGTCGCGACGGACGCGAGCAACTGGCATCCGTTCACCTGGTGGTCCCACATGCTCGATGTCGAGCTCTTCGGGATGAACGCGGGTGCGCATCACGCCGTCAACCTCCTGCTTCATCTGGCATCGACCGTCCTCCTCTACCTTTTCTTCAGGCGCGCGACCCGGACCTATTGGAGGAGCGCGTTCGTCGCGGGCGTTTTCGCTCTGCATCCGATGCACGTGCAATCGGTGGCATGGATCGCGGAACGGAAAGACGTGCTCAGCACCTTCTTCTGGGCGCTCGCGCTCCTGGCTTATCTCCGCTCCTCGAAGGGGGCGAGGATCGCTACCTCCGTGGTCGTGCTGTACGCGATCGCGCTG
>CAMPIC010000144.1 GCA_946886185.1 uncultured bacterium | reverse complement strand
GGCCGCTTCTCGGTAGTAGCCGGCAGCTACCTCGGGATGGTCGTTCGCAAGGAGATCGGCGAGCTCGAGGAGGATGCGGATGCGGCCGGAATCGACTTGCTCTCCACTCCCGTCTCCCGGCCTCAGCGCCAAGGCTTGCCGGAGGTAACGCTCCGCTTCGTCGCGCCGCCCCTGTTCCGCCGCAATGTCCGCCAAGCTCTCCATCGCCTGCCGGTAGAGTGGATGGATTCGGAGCGCCTCCTCGAAGTGCCGCGCCGCTTCCGCCCGGTCACCTCGCGCCCGCAAGATCAATCCGAGGTTGTTGTGGAAGAGCATGTTGTCAGGATCGACCGCGAGACCGTGCCGATAGAGCGTCTCCGAGTCGCGCCATCGCCCAACTTGCGCCCAGGCGAGCGTTCCGTACACGAGGATCGACAGGCATGCGACGGGCGCGATCAGTCGCGGGAACGAAAGCCCGTGGAAACGGGCGCTCGCCCAGGAGATCGCATCGGCTAGGGCCCAGACGACCGCGACGCAGATGCCGATCATCGGAGCATACGTGTATCGATCCGCGGCGGCCTGCCCGCCCACCTGGATGATTCCGATCACGGGAAGCAGAGCGACCAGATACCAGAGCCAACCGAAGACGGGATATCCGCGCCGGCGCGTTTTCCACACCGCGATCGTGATGACCACCAGCATCGACGCCGCGAGGAGGATCTGCCAGGAAGCCCACGGCTTGCCTCCCGGAACGTCGGGATGGAGATAGAGCGGAGTCAGATCGTCCGGAACCAGCATCTTCCACAGATACCACGCGTAGCTCACCAACGCGTTAGTCGCGCGCGAGAGGAGCGGAATCGTCGACGCGGCCTGCATGGTTCCGCCTCCCGCTTGCACCCGGATCGTGATCCATGCGCACAACGCGCTGAGCACGAAGAACGGAGCCTTTTCCCACGCGCGGGCGATGATCCACGAAATCCCGACTCCCTCGTTCGAACGCGACGCGCGATCGGGCCTCGACGGTGCCGAAGTTCGCTGGAGCGGCCAGTAATCGACGAGGATCAGGAGAACCGGCAACGTCACGAACATCGGCTTGGAGGCGATGGCCAACGCGAAGAAGAGCAGAGAAGCGACGTAACGGACGCGCCCGCCTTTGGGTCCCGTGTAGAGGCAGTACAACAAGACGCTCGCGAGCGCGAAGCAGGCGCTCAGGACGTCCTTCCGCTCTGCCACCCACGCGACCGATTCCGCTCGAAGCGGATGGATCGCGAAGAGAGCGGTCGCGATGAAGGAGAGCCAAGGTCGCTTCGTCTGTCGATGGAGGATGTGAAAGAGCAAGAGCACGACGATGCCGTGGAGGAGCACGTTGCTCAGGTGATGTCCCCAGGGGGAGAGTCCGAACAGCTCGATGTCGAGCATGTGCGAGATCCAGGTGACCGGATGCCAGTTTCCGGCATATCCCGATCCGAGCGCCCACTGAATGGAGTGGAGGGTGAGTCCATCCGCGATATGCGGATTGGAGGTCACATAGGTGGGATCGTCGTAGCTCGTGAATTCGAACCCCACCGATCTGCCGAAGACGAGAGCGACCAGTGCCGCCAGCAACCACGGTATGATCCTCGCCGGAGACATGGCCCGCGTCGAGGCCGCGCGCCCGGGCATTTCGGGGGAAGAAGACGCGGCTGGACGGGTCTTCATCGCGAAGGCCATGCGTCGATCCTATCGGACACGGGCGAGGAACCGTCGCGTCCGCTCCTCACGAGGAGTCTCGAAGATCTCGGCCGGAGGACCGATCTCCACGGTGCATCCTTCGTCGAGAAAGACGACCTGGTGCGCCACCTCGCGCGCGAATCCCATCTCGTGGGTCGCGATCACCATCGTCATCCCTTCTCGCGCGAGCGTGCGCATCACGTCCAGCACCTCTCCGATCGTTTCGGGATCGAGCGCGGAGGTCGGCTCGTCGAACAACATCACCTTCGGCTTCATGCAGAGCGCGCGGGCGATCGCGACGCGCTGCTGCTCACCGCCCGAAAGCTCGCTCGGCCGGCGCTCTTCCTTTCCTTCCAGTCCCACTTTCGCCAGAAGGCTGCGCGCTTCCTCGCGGATCTGGTCCAACTTGCGGCGGCGGACGACGCGCGGAGCAATGGTCAGATTCTCCATCACGGTGAGATGAGGGAACAGGTTGAACTGCTGGAAGACCATGCCGCACTCCTCGCGCACTCGATCGAGATTCTCCGCCTCGTGATCCAGCGGAACGCGATCGAGGAGAACCCGTCCCGAATCCATTCTCTCGAGCCCGTTGATCAAACGCAGCACGGTGGACTTTCCCGATCCCGAGGGTCCGATCAAGACCGCGACCGTCGATACCGGCACTACAAAGCTGACTCCGTCGACCGCCTGGTGGGCTCCGAACCGCTTGCAGAGGCGCTCCGCCTGCACCATGGGAGCCTTCACGACCGCGCCGCCCCTTGGAGTCGCGCTTCCAGACGTCCGGAAAGCCGCGTCAGGAGCGCGGTCATCGCGAGATACATCAGTCCCACCACGAGCCAAGTCTGAAAGTCGATGAACGTCCCGGAAGAATACTCTCGACCGGCGCGCGTCAGCTCGCGCAATCCGATGATCGAGACCAGTGAAGAATCCTTGAGGCAGGAAATGAGCTCGTTCATGAGCGGAGGCACCACCACCCGGAAGGCTTGCGGGAGCACGATCCAGCGAGCCGTCTGGCCCCAGGACATTCCCAGCGATCGGGCCGCTTCCCACTGCCCGCGCGGGATGGCCTCGATTCCCGCGCGCAACGTCTCTCCCACGTACGCGCTGTAGCAGAATCCGATCGCGATCACTCCGGCCAGGAACTGCGGCAACGGGAGTATGCGACCCAGTCCGAAGTAGACGAAGAAGATGATCACGAGCAGTGGAATGCCCCGCACGCAATCGACGTAGGCGCGCGCCATCCAGTTCCACGGCTGGCGGCGCTGGATACGCAGCAGGCCGATGGCGAGACCCAGGATCAACGCGATCGCAAAGGAAACGAGCGTGACCTGAATCGTCTTGGGCACGGCAGGCGCGAGATAACGGAGGATCGTCCACAATTGCGCGAGGAGGTCGAGCACTCGATACCGCTCCATCGATCTCGGGATGATGCCCGATCGCTACTCGACGAATCCCCACTTCTGTTCGAGCGCGCGCAATTCGCCGGACTCTCGGAGTGCGGCGATGCCCTGATCGAAGGCGCTCTTGAGATCGAGATCCTCTTTCCGGCAGGCGATTCCGTACTCTTCGTGCGTCAGAGGATCGCCGACGAGCCGGATGGCTCCATGCTGGCGCTGGACGATGCGCGCAGTCGGGGTGTCGGCGATGACGGCGTCCACGTTCCCGTTTTCCAGGTCGCGGAAGGCGTTTCCAATCACGTCGAAGGAGGTGATCTTCGCTTCCGGGATCTTTTTTGCTTCGATCTCGCCGGTAGTAGCGAGCTGCACGCCGATTCGCCTGCCCTCCAGGTCCTCGATCCCGGTGATGGTCGAGTCGGCCGCGCGGATCGAGATCGACTGCCCGGCCGCGGAGTACGGCTCGGTGAACGATACCTGAGCCGCGCGTTCCTCCGTGATCGTCATGGCGGAGATCACCGCGTCGTACTTGCCCGCGCGCAATCCCGCGATGATGGCGTCGAACGGAACGACGGTGATCTCCACGTTCGCTCCCAGGCGGGTCGCGAGGGCGCGGATCAGATCGATATCGAACCCGACGATGTGCCCCGTGGCCGGATCGACGCTCTCGAAGGGGGGATAGCTGGCGTCCGTCCCCACTCGCAACGTTTTGGAGTCGGCGATCCGCTGGAGCGTCGATTCGTTGCTCTCCCCGCTGCACCCGAGCAGCATTGCGAGCAGCGCGAACAGTGCAAGCGCGGACGATCGAAAGGTCATGGTTCCTCCGGCCGGGGTCGTTGTCGAGCCGGCGCCATGATACTCGGACCGATCCTCGGCGGGAACCTTCCGAGCGGCACTCCTTCCAGATGCCGACGCAGTTGGTCCATGCATTCGCGGGCTCACCAATCGCGAGAGCTTGCCGTCAGAGCCCCACGTCGATCGAGAATCGGAGCTGGCGAGGCTCCGCGGGGTGGAAGTGCAAGTCGGCGATCCCTTCCGCCGGTTCTCCGGGAAGGCGGGACTCGTAGTAATACTGGATATCGCTCGCGTCTTCGTCGAAGGCGTTGAGGAGCGCCAAGGTGAGCCTGGTGTTTCCGAAGTGATACCCGGCGCTGGCGTTGACGAGAGTAGTGGCCTTGGCCCGGACTGAGTCATCCTCGATCAGCGGATACGAGCCGAGGTGCCGCACGCGCACCGCGCCCACGAATCCCTTTGGATCCGTCCAGCTCGCGCCCGCCGCGAATACGTTTTCCAGCGCGCCCGGCACGCGGTCGGCATCGCTGTCGACTTCCAGGAGCCGCGCTTCGCTCAACGAGATGTCGAGATCGAGCGCGAGGCGCTCGGTCGGCTTGTAGAAGTTCGCCCATTCCACTCCGTAGCGGCGGCTCTTGTCGCTCGGTTCCGTCCCGCCGCCGTCTCCCACGAAGACCAGCTCGGAGTCGAGCTCGAGCCACCAGACGGAAACGGTCGATCGGAGCTCGTTCAACAGGTCAGTGCGGATCCCGACTTCCGCGCCTCGTGAGCTCACGAGCGGGTCCACCGGTTCGGCCGGCTCTCCCGTGGCGGGATCGATCTCGATCACCGTGCCGCGCGCGTCGTTGCTGTGAAACCCGAGGCCACCGCTCAGGTACAGCTCCGCCCACCCGGACGGTTTGAAGATGAGGTTCCCTTTCGGGCTGAGGACACCCGCGGTCTCGGTCCCGGAGTTCTCCGCGATGTTGTCATCGGTCACGTCGAAGTAGAAGAAATCGGCGCGCAGTCCGAGCTCGCTCCGAAAGCGAGGATGCCAGCGAGTGCTGGCGTTGGCATATCCGCCGACCGTCGACTCGACCACGTCGTTCTGCCGGATGGTTCCCGTGCGTTTCCGAGCGCGCGAAGTGTACAGAGCCACCTCATCGATGAAATCGTTGCGCGTTTCGACTCCCAGCTCGAGGAGATGCTCGCGCCCGGCCCAGAGCAGCGGCTTGCGGAGTCGCGCGCTCCCACCCAGCACGGATCGCTCGTCGACCTGCTCGAGCTGATCCCCCTGCTCGGGATCGGCGAGCCGGTAGGTGAAATTGGAGAATAGATCCAGCGAGTACCGGATGAAGTAGAGATCGGCGAGCCAGGATGCTTCGGCTCGATCACGCTGAAACGCGACCGAGAGGCTGTACCGATCGGAGCTGCCCCCGAGAGTGGAATCGATCTGACCGAAGCGGGAGATGCGCCCATCCTCGACCGCTCGGCGCGGGATCTGATCGGAAGCGTTCCAGTCGTTCGCGTACGCCATTCCCAGCACGGAGAGCGAGCCGGCGTTCGTTTCCAGGCTATAGCGCCCGAGACCGCTGACCTTCTTCAGATTCTGTGCGAGCTGCCACGGGCCGTCATAGCCTTTCACTTCGACTCCGACCAATGCAGTTCCCGGTCCGATGTTCTGCGAACCTGCCCCCACTGCCCTTCGGTACCGGTGCTCTCCGATGTCGAACTTGAAGAACGGCCGCGGTAACGTTCGGAAGAGGCTCAGCTCCGCTCCTCCTGCGCTCCCGAAGTCCCCGAGCTCGGGGTGAAAGACGCCCTTGTGATACTCGATGTGATGCACGAGCTCGGGAACGATGAAGTTGAGATCGGTATAGCCCTGGCCGTGCCCGTGCGTGGGCAGATTGACCGGCATTCCATCCAGAACGGTGCGGAAGTCGGTGCCGTGATCGAGATTGAAGCCGCGCAGGAACATCTGGTTCGACTTGCCGTCTCCGCTGTGCTGCGTAGCGATGAGACCGGGCACCGTCTCGATGAGCTCCGCTTCGCGCAGGAGCGGACGAGCCGCGAAGTCCACATGTCCGATCCTTCCCTCCGAGGAAGTCGCGGCGATTCCGGTCAGGCGGTCGAATCGACCACGGACCTCCATCGTGTCGCCCAGGAGGTAGGTCTTGAGCTCCTCCTCGCGGTCGGCAAGCGACTCATCGGAGGTGGTCGCGGAAGACTCTTCGGAGGGTGGCGCCTCGGATGGCGCAGCTCCGGCGGTGGTGAACGGCCACAGGGATGAAGTGACCAGGATCGCGGCGCGCGCGACCCGCAGGCACGAATGATGAGCCATGGTGGGGAAACCTCCCGAGCAATCGTTGAATCTGATCTACGGCGAAGCCGCGAGCGCCATCTTCTGGGTGACGTCACGCGAAACCGCCGGCTGCGTGCTCCGTGCGATCAGACTCGAGCTCTGGGAGGATGCTCGATCGATTCGGCCATGGGCGGGACCAAGGGAATGGACCGGTCCGCGAATGCTTCGGACCAGCCGAAACGGAGGGTAGCCGCAAGGCAGGGAATCACGTGGTCCCACTTCTGGTTGGGATCCCGATCCGGAATGGGGTTGGGAGCGGCGCCGACATGCTCGAAGAGGACCAGAAGGAGATCGATCGTCGTGCCATGACCGTGCACGCCCGAGCGGTCGCGCTCCTGCGATGCGCGTGAAGCCGCCGAGTGCGACGCGCCGGTGGCCGGGGTAGGCGGGGCCGCATCGTGCGACGCGTCAGCGGCCGAGTTATGCGCGGCCGCACGGTGCGACGCGCACGCACGCGACGGGAACGATGCCGGATGGACGTGTCCGTGATCGGAGCTCTCGTGACTCAGCCGGTGATGCAGATCATGCGCCAAGTCGGTGCCAAGCTGTCCGAGCGGCGCGCAAAAGTAAAGGACCGCCCACACGAGCGCCCACTCGACCGTCCGCTTCTTCCTGCTCGGTTCGCGCACCGAATGATTTTGCCTGTACGGCAAGGCGCGGAGCAAGGGGTCGCTGACCCGCGGCCGGATGTTCTCTGGCCCGGTTGGTCGCGGCCGGGAGGCTCTCAGGCCAGTTTGGTCGCGACCAGGAGGCCGTCGCCGATCGGCACGAGCGAGGGC
>CAMPIC010000143.1 GCA_946886185.1 uncultured bacterium | reverse complement strand
AAGGCATAGTACGCGTCTCGTAGTTCGAGGAAGTCTTCCGCCTCGAAGACGCGACTGGACATTTCCGCCTCACGCCGAATTTCCAGCCAACGTCGGTCTCCATCCTCGTGAAGGTCGACGCTCACCTCGGCGGTGAACCCCGGCGCCCGGGAACGCATCGGGGAGTGACGCGTCGATAAACGCCAGCCCGGGCTTTCATGGGCCCGCAGGATGAGCGTGTAGCGTTGTGCGGATGTCACTTCGATCGGTAAAAGACGATCTTCTTCATCAGGCAGATTGAGCTCCTGATCGGTGACGGAGAACCAGATCACGGAGGCATCATGATCATCCGATCCTGCCCACACTGAATCGCGAAATACGGCTTTGATCTCGAGGCTCCCGCATTCGAGCTCCCGCTGTTCCCAGTTCTGCAGAATCATCGTGTCGGACAGGAGATTGCCTGCGGCGAGGTCCACCATCGAGCGAACGACCATGCTGTCGGGCGAGTTTGTGAATGCCGAAACGGCAACCGCCGCTTCGTTGCGAATCACCGCAATCGACTCAGCGCGGAGTCGCCCTCCATCCTCGGGAAACAAGTCCACTTCGACAGCGATGGTCGGGGCATCGGCCACCAGCTCCGGAATCCATTGGAGTTCACCTCTTCCATCCGGATGGATCACGAGTCCTCGTTGTCCGGCGACCTGAGTCGGCAGATCGTCGAGACAGCCGACTCCCAGCGTGGGATCGGAGAAGACTCCTTGGCCGAGGTCGGGGAAGTACGCGATCAAGTGATCGAAAGAGGCCGAAGAAGGAAAGTCGTCCTCGACCGGATTGGAGGGGCGAGTGCCCAGGAGGACCGGCAGGCACGCGATGTCCATGGCTTGTGCGAGCGATATGAGCGCCGCGACCTTTTCCTTGCAGTCGCCCCAACCGCGTTCCAACACGTCTTGACTGGATGCGGGCACGAACCGACCGAGACCAACCTCGACTCCGATGTTGTCGACTTCCCGTTGGACATGGGCAAACAAAGCTTGGGCACGATCGTGATCGTTCTCGGCGGCAGCGGTCAGTGCGATCGCTCGAGCGCGAATGGATTCCGTATCGGCGACTTGCGGCCAGAAGAAGCGACCATAGCTTCGAGCCAAGCCGTCCCAACTTCCCTGCATCGTGCATCCGACCCAATACGGAAGGAGTGCATCCAGCGGCGCCATTTCTTCGACACGAGCCGCTGGCTGATTTCGAAGATGCCAGAAATAGTGCGTTGCGCCGGTCAGATCGCGTCGCTCCATTGCGACCGGCTCATGGCTCGTGTGCACGACGTGCTCGACACCATCTGCGACCACGATGTCCACGATTTCTTCCCGTTGCGGGTAGACATTGCCGAAACGTACGACCCACGCATGACCCGAGTCCAAGAACGGCGAAGCGGTCATCTGGTAGCAATAGTCGACGACTGTGCCCGGCTTCAATCCTGGCAGGGGGATTACCAAGTCTCGCTGTTCCCCGACATCTGCTTCCTCTCCCTCATGGGCGGAGATGAGCACTTGTTCAGGTGGAACTTCGTATACCTCCCCGGTCGGAGTGACCGTCCGGGCACAGAGCAGCCGCGGGACCTCTCCACCCGACAGGAATGGAATCCGAAGCGTCTGAAATTGCTGAACAGCTGCTTCACTCAGGAGCTCTGCAGTGAACCGCTGCCGAGTGACGAGCTGGGACGTGGAAGCGACATAGTATGTGACTTGATCGCGCAGGATGAGCATGTCGTGGGCCGGGAACTCATCGGGTTTGGACCGACCGTCTTGGATCCAGTCGGTCGATTTATAATCGAACTCGAGCCCGGCCAGGGCGGTGCTCGCCGAATACGATGAAGTTTCCGCATACTCCTCCACGATCCCGCCGGTCTGGACCAGGAGTCGGCGAACCATTTCGGAGCCAGGCCAGCCTTCTCGCCAACGCAAGATCTCCTGCCGCGCTCCTTCGAGATCGCCTCGGAGTCGAAGGAGCTCGGCTAGACACAATCCAACGCGACGGGAATCCGGCGATGCGATCGATTCGAGCATTCTCACGCTTCGCTCGGCCAGCTCCGTCCAACCGTAAATCCCGGCATAGTAGACGACCTCGCTCAATTGGTCCGGAAACGCATCGGTCGAGTTCAGGAGATCGTCGATGATGGACTTGGCTCTTTCCAGGTCGTTCACCGCCACGGAGAGAGCCACCTCGAGGAGCGTCAGCGAAGGCGGCCGAGGAGAACTCTCGCCGAGGTCCGTGAGAATGGCTCGCGCCAGATCGTGATTGCCGACGCCGAGGGATGCTCGAGCCAACGCCTCGAGAAGCAGCGTGTTGCCGGGTGCCAGTCGCCGCACGAGTTCGGCCAGTTCTTCCAGACGTTTCCCGTCGCCCCGGCGCTGCGCCCCGGCGATGGCTCCGCCCAGGTCGTGGATGGTCCATCGAGCACCGTTTCTCTCCAGGCAATTTTCAAGATAGTCATGATCTCCGGCGGCTTCCGAATGCATGAGAAGCTGCCAGCCCCAAGGACGTTCACCCGAGATCGAAACCAGGCTGTCGAGCAGCGCGCTGGACATCGATGGATCGCTCCACGCGAGCTCCCACAAGCGCGTCCGCTCATAGGTATAGGGCGCCTCCCGGCGCGCGGCGGCACGCACGCTGTCAGCAGCGGCCTCGTGCCCTCGTTCTCGCAGGATCACTTCTGCTTCTCCCCAGCTTCGCGTCAGATCGTTCTCGACGCACTGCCGGGCCCATCGTTCCACCTCCGCCGGGTCATGATGCCAATCGGCCGCAGCGGAAAGTCCGCGCGAATCGACCGTTCGAGCGGTCGGGTCCGCTCCGGCGTAAGCCTGAAAGGTCAGAAATTCGGACCGCCACAGCTTGACGGAAGCGTCCGCGAATCGGGCAGAAGGAAACCAGTCCGATCGCGCCTCCAGAACCTCACGAATGGCTGCGGGGGAGATCCAGACCAGTGCCAAGTCGACCAGATCATCGAGATAGGTATTGCAGACCGCAGGGGAGTCCGCATGCAATTCGTCGAGAAGTTCAGCAAACCGCTCTGGCGACAGTCCAAACTCGAGAGAGTCGCAAGCTGCCTCTCCCCGTAGAATCGCTTGCAAGAAGGGAATCGGGGTACGCGCCTCGATGAGCGCGCGCGCTTCGTCTCGAAGATCGAATGTTGGATCCCATGGGCTCGCCGAGATCCAGGATCCGATCAACCGTTGGCTCGCTTCCGGGTTTTGCAGCGCCGTTCGGGCATGAGCCTCGCCCGATGGAGAGCCACCAGTCCGGAGAAGGTCGATCCGATACAGGTAGAGCCGAGAGACAGCATGGGAGGGTCGACTCCGCAACAGCCGGTCGAACACGGTCTGGGCAGATGTCAGCTTGCCCCCGTAATAGAGAGCACAACCTTCCAGTAGGAGTCGATCCTGGTCAGTCAAGCCGGATAGACCAGTGAAAGCGTCCGCGGTTCCTGTGGCCAGAGCGTTCAAGAGAGCCGTCGAAGTCCCCGATGTGCTGTGCCACCGAGCAACCTCTTCAAGCAGAACCTCGTGGTGAGGGAAGCTACGCCAGAACTCCCGGCTGACTTCGCCGAGAGCATCCGCGTCCCCATTCCATCGGGCCTCCATGAGGCGAAGGGTCAGGGTGTCGGCTGCCGTGGGTGGATCCCAGGGCGCGACCTGATCGAGATCGAGCGATCCCGCTGCGGGACCAGAGACCGTGAACAAACAGGCGAAAATCAGGAAGGCGGCGCGCATGGGTCCTCCCACGTTGCGGCATCGAAGCGGCGCTACGTCAGTCCTTGGCGGAGCGGCGCATACCATGGTCCCAGAAGTATTGGGGCGTTGGCAACCGAATCGAGTCCCTATCGCATCGGTCCTGTCGCATTTTCCGCGCGCTTTGCGCCTTTTCTGACGACCGGTGCGCTAACACCGGACGGAGGAGGAGCGAGCGATGCGAAATGCGTGGTGGACAAGAAGTTGGTTAGCTTCTACGGGCGTGACGGCCCGTTCGACCGGTTCGGAATGTCGAACTTGTGGTGCCGACGACGAGCCCCGGCCATCCCTTCCGGCTCAAATGTCCCGGCCATTTCTTCCGGCCGGTATCGTCAGCGCGGCGTGTCTTGTCGCCCTGACCTTGCTCGTCGGGTGCTCCGACAGCGATCCGGTCACGCAGCCGCCGGAGACTCCTGGCGGAGAGATCCTCGATCCTGTCCCGGACGGAATGCCGCTTCCGGGCGATCCCGAGGATCCCGCCACGGGCGCGCTGGTCAACCTCGCCCCCTCGGCCGTGCCGGAGTCGGAAGTTCAGGGCACGCTCCTCACGACACGCCTCCGAGCGATCCTCGAACCGGACGCGACCGTTCAACAGGTCAATGAAGCACTGGCCGAGCAAGGCGCGGCGATCGTGAGCATGAATCGCGGCGTGCCGATCGTCGTGCTCGCAATCGATCCTGTGGCGGGTCTCGCAGAGGCGGAACAGCGGGCCGCCGCGCTGGCACAGACGCCTGCCTTCCAGGCGGTCTTCCCGGCGCGCAGCTTCACGGCGCCCGCAGCGGAAAGCGCCCGCCCGTCCGCGCAAGCATTCGACCTCCCCGAAGGAGTCGGCGATGACGGTCCGGCCGACCATCTCGTCAAGACGCGCGTTCCTGCAGCCTGGAACGTGCGCGACTTGAACAGCGCCGACGTCACCGTCCTCATCGCAGACCACTTTCCCGACCGGAGCGGCCACTCCGGAATCGATCCCTTGCAGTTCTCCTTCTACGGCGGTTTCGGCAACGACGCGTACACCCGCAACGGCACCATCTCCGGCAACGAAGGCATCCACTCCGCCGGCATCATCGGAGGAAACTGGGACACCGAGCTTCCCGGCATCCACCCGGGATCGCGCCTGCGCATCGTGGGCATCCCGCTGGGCGGCCTCGATCTCTGGGAAGTCTCTTCGGCGATCTACGACGAGCTCTCTTCCGGCACGTCCCAAAGCGAGCGCACCGTGCTGCTCACGGGACTGACCTATCGCGAGGCGGACATGGAAGACCTGGGCGCGCTGGAACGGGCCTCGCTCGCGCTGGGATGGCGGCTGTTGGTTCGCTCCCAGGCGCGGAACTTCGAATCAAATCTGCTGCACATCGTGCCGGGAGGAGATCGCACCGAGTTCGACGGACCCGAGTCGCCCTTGGGAACGGATACCTCGTACTGGTCGGTCGCCGCACGCTATGCCGATCTGCGAACCTATCTGCTCTCGCTCGACCCGACCGACGAAGAAGTGCAGGACTTCGACGCCCTCATCGAAGAGACGGGCGGCGCCAGCCAGTCTCCACTCGACAACGTGCTGATCATCGGAGGCTCGAAAGCGGATGGAAGTCCGTTGCCCAATGGAGCGCTCCTGACCGATGTGCGCACGTACGGAGAATTCGTCCTGGGACCGTGCGTCCTGGAAGAGGCGGCGGGTACCGGAGTGCTGTGCGACGGAACCTCGGCGGCGTACGTCGGCACGTTCGCGGCCGCACCTCAAGTGGCTGGCCTCGGCGCGTATCTGTGGAGTCTGGCTCCGACGCGATCGTCCCAGGATCTACGTGACGTGCTGCTCTACTCGTACCACGGCGGGTTCGTGGACGCGTACCGATCGGTGCTCGCTCTCGATCCCAATTTCATCGATCCTCGTGTTCGCGAGATGCTCCTCGATCCCAACGAGGACGGCCGATTCGACGAAACCGACATCGAGGAGTTCCGAGAAGAGTTCGCGGCATACCAAAGGTTCCGCGAGCTCGGCTACGACGATCCCGACTTTTCCCGCTACGACCTCAATGGCGACGGCTACACGGGCAGCGACGCCGGAGTGCCATTCGATCTCGACGCGGACCGCTCTTTCGGGACGGTGGCAGCGGAGGGCTTGTCCTCGTCGTTCGACGAGTCCGCCTCCAGCGACCTCGACGTCCTCTGCTACTGCGCCTACTCCGACCTCTACTTCGGCGATCCCGACGGGTTGGCGAGTCTCCTTCCGGAGTGCGGCGAGCAGTCCGGACTTTTCGTCCAGCTGACGGGAGTTCCGGAGCGGGCGGATCCAGGCCAGGAGGTCGAGCTCATCGTGACGGTCGGCTACAACGGCAGCGACCAGCCTCCGCTCGAAGGCATCTCCATATCCTTCGAGCTGGATGGAGCCGAGGCGGAACCGAGTCACGGGGAGACGGATGCCGCGGGCACCTTCCGAACCACCGTGACCTACGGGCATGACGACAACGAATTCGAGATCGGCGTTTGGGCGGAGACGGACGAAGAGGAGGTGTACACCGAGCAGACCACACTTCGGAACAACTCCGTCGAGTTGGTGGAGCGATATGTGTACCTCGCATCCGAAATCCTCGCGATCTACGTCGAAGAAGGCGAGCCGGGCGTAGACTTGATCCGCGAATACTCGTACGTGGAATGGAAAGGGGACGCTCCCATCGACACGATCCTGACGGAAACCGGCAGCGGCCAAGGGTTGGGCATGATCGTGAGCGGGACCGCGCGCGCCACACTGAAGACCGAGGTGAGTCGCGACGGCGGCCATTTCGCCGGGATCTCGTTTTCCTCGGAGTCGCGTGGAAGGGTGACTTTGACGAACCCGAACCTCGATCTGCTCCTTTACCAGGTGGACGCGGAAGGAATCGCGGACGTGACGATCGACTTCATCGTGTGGGGCGAGCCGGCATCATTCGCTCTGGATGGAGCCGTCAGCTCCGCGGATTACGTGGTGGACCTCTACGGTCCCGGCGGCACCGTCTTCGAATGCGCGTCCAGCGACGCCCCATGCGCGACGATCGGAGAAAGCGGACCTTTGCCGCCCGGCTCGTACTCTCTCACGATCAACCACGTCAACGATGGCAGGATCCGCTGGAACCCCGGCTGCACCGACTGCCAGAGCTCCGGAACCAGCGAGGCGGAAGGGACCCTCGACGTGGAGTTCTCCGTTTCCCATTGACGGATCGGCGGCAGGAGATACTGGTGGTTCCCTGCACTGACGCAAAGGT
>CAMPIC010000142.1 GCA_946886185.1 uncultured bacterium | reverse complement strand
ATCCGAAAGATACAACGATAGCGCGTCGGCAGGGGCGCTGTCGACGACCCATTGGACCACGGCATGCGCGAGCGACCTCCGCCCCACGGAACCGTGGGTGACCACGCGGAACCCTTTTGGCTATGCTCCGGTCATTGAAGATGCACTGCGACGAACGAAATCCGGATTGGTCGGGCAGATTCCTCCCGTGATCGACCTTCCGAAGATAGGCTCCGCCCGCGCCCACCCTCGAGAGTGCGCGAGATGACCCACCGAACCAATCGGACGCTGCAGCATCTCGCGGCGCCCGTGGTGTTCGCCGCCTATCCGGTGGCCGCGCTCTACGCCCACAACTTCCACGAAGTGGACCTGCCGGATCTGTTGCTGCCGATCGGCGTCATCTTCATCTCGATCGCGATCTTGTTCTGCGTGGGCCTGCTCCTCTTGCGGGATGTGTCCAAGTCGAGCACGGCGGTCACGGCATTCCTCCTCTTCAGCTTCGCGTACTCGGGAGCGATCGACGGGACCCGGAGCGTGGCCGCCTCGTTCGGCGCCGCGCATCTCGTGACGAACAAGTTGTTTTTCGGCACCTGGGCGCTGTCGTTCCTCGGCTGGGGAATCTGGATTTGGAAAACCCGCCGGGACCTTTCGCTCACGCTCCGCCTCCTGGGAATCGCGGGCGCATTGCTCCTCCTGTTCTCGCTCCTGCGGATCGGCGCGTTCGCAATGGAGGAGAAGCCGGATGCGCAGGCCGCCTCGACCGAGGATGAGAGTGGTCCTCCCTTCCTGCTCTCGCTGCCCGATCCCGCGCCGGACGTGTATTACCTCCTGTTCGATCGTTACGGGAGCGCATCGACACTCGAGGAGAGCTTCGGGTTCGACAACACACCCTTCACCGACTCTCTTCGGGCGCTCGGTTTCACGGTCGACGACGCCGCCATTACGAACTACCCGATGACCCACACCTCGCTCGCCTCATCTCTCAACATGAGCTATCTGGGTGAGGAGTACCTCGGGCCGATCCACTATGCGCGGATGATCGAGAACCATGCGGTGGGTCAGATCTTCGCCGCATCCGGTTATCGCTACTTCCATGTCGCGAGCTGGTACGAAGCCAGCGCGAAGAGCGCGTCGGCCGACGAAATCTACCGCTACGCCTTCTTCCCATCGGAGTTCGCCCGCACCCTCGCGCAAACCACTCCCTATCACCTGTTCCTTCCAGTGGACGAGGCGTATCGGCAGGTCCGGCACTCGCTCGACCACGTGGAACAGTTGGTCACGAAGCGGGGGCCGAAGTTCGTCTTCGCGCACGTCATTTGCCCGCACCCTCCATACGTGGTCCGCGCGGACGGAACGTATCTTCCCGGCACGGCGGCAGCGGCGCGGACGGAACGGGAGAACTATCTCGATCAGGTGCAGTATCTCAACGCTCGCCTACTCCGCTTGATCGACCTCCTGCTCCACCAAAGCAAGATCCCGCCCATCATCGTGATCCAGGCCGATGAAGGTCCGCTCGTCTTCGTCGAAGAGGGCGTGCGCCCCGAGAGCGAGGTCTGGAGACGCCGCGCCGGCATCTTGAATGCGTATTACCTGCCTGGGAAATCCTCGGAGCTGCCCGCCGGCATCACGCCGGTGAACACGTTCCGCTTCTTGTTCTCGGAGTATTTCGGAGCGCCGATCGAGCTCCTCGAAAACCGGCTCTACTTCTGGCCGGACACTGCGCAGAACGGAAAGCCGGAAGAGCCTCGGAGGCCCTTCCCCTTCGTGGACATCACCGACCGCTACTGGGAAGCGTGGTCCGCGCACACGAGGTCTGCTCCGGATACCACCAGTGCGGTGTCCGACTTCCACTGACGGAACGGTCCCACTCCGCAGATCCGCAAGCGCGTTTCCCCGGCCCTCAGGACGAGGCGTCCAACTCCTTGATGAGCTTCTTCGGAGCGACGGCGCGATAGCTTTCCTCGACCCACTCGTAGAGCAGGGGCATGGGCGGAAGCTCCTTGCTCGGGAAGCGAAAGCTCACCCATCCGCTCTTTCCGAGGCCGTAGCCGGTAGGGGTGGCGTAGGACTGCGCCAACGCGAACGGCCCGGAGGATGGAAGTTTCACGCTGAACGAAAGGCAAGGAGTCGGATCGGACGGCTTCCCCATGAAAATGAACACCTTCTTGTTCACCTTCATCACCGTCTCGCCCCAGGGATGGTCCTCGTGCGCGCCTGGGAACTCCGCCGCATACGCGAGGAGCCGCTCGAACGCCTGGTCCAGTTTCTTGCTCATCGAGAACCCTCCGGAACGTCTCATCGGCCCGGCCCGCCACCGACGCGGGACACGTCGGACGTTTGCACAAGCCGTATACCATTGTACGACAATGCCTTATGACACACAATCCAAACTTCGAAGACGCGCGTTCCAAGACAACCGTCCGGCCTCCTGGAGCGTCTGATAACCGGGGGCGGACCGTGCGCCCGCCCGCTCTGTTAACCGAGTCTGATAGAGTGAGCCCTTCGATCGCGCGCGAGCCCTGGTCGGCTACGTCCCTACGGGGCCCGCCAGGTACGGAGAGCGACGCGAGTCCGTGGAGAACCAAACCGAGAAAGTGAGATCCGGATGTCGAAGCAGATGAGTCTCTCGATCGCCGCCGGCCTCGCCTTGCTCACTGCCACCAGCGTTCTGGCCGAACAAGGCCATTACGAGTCGCTGTCGGCAGCGCAGGCGGCCGCCGCCGAGCAGAAGAAGCCGCTCTTGATCGATTTCTACACCGAATGGTGAGGAGCCTGTAAGCAGTTCACCCGTGCGGTGAACGAAGATGCCGAAGTACAGAAGCTCCTGGAAAGCGTCGTGCTGCACAAGGTCGACGCCGAAAAGGGCGAAGGGCTCGAGCTCGCCAAGACTCACGGTGTCCAGGTCTATCCGACCTTCCTCATGGTCGACGACCAAATCCATCCGATCGATCGTTGGCTCGGATACACCAAGCCGCTGCTCGACCAGAAGATGGGCGTCGCACTGGCGGATCTGAGCACGATCGACGAGAAGCGCGCGCGGTTCGAATCGTCGCCCAGCCCCGACCTGGCAGTCCGTCTGGCGGACTACGATGCAGCTTCGGGACAATACGCCGACGCCGTCACGCTCTATAGAAAAGCGGAGCAGCTCGACCCGAAGGTTTCGCGAGCCCCGGAGATCTTCGACGCCACGTTCTCCGGCTATCGCAAGCAAGCGTTCGAGAAGTCGGCTGTCCTCGAGGCGGCGGACGCGGCGCTCAAGATGGCAGATCCGGGACAGATCCTGGATGTCTCCGAGCGCATGATGTACTTCGCCAAGCAGGCGAACGACTCCGAGCTCAACGTCAAGTACCTGAAGACCGCGATCGAGCGGACCAAGGACAGCGCCGACGAGAGAGTGGTTCAACGGCGTGACGCGCTCATGCCCGATTACGTCCTTCTCGTGGAGAAGAATCCGACCAAGGCGGTCGAGCTGCGCAGAGCGGGGATGCCGGAAGGCTGGATGGAAGACCCGGGACAGCTCAACAACTACGCCTGGTGGGCTTTCGAGAACGGCGTCGATCAGAAAGAAGCGCTCGCCCTGGCGCGCAAGGGCGCGGAGCTCGCGCCGGCCGGCAAGGAAAAGGCGATGATCCTCGATACGGCGGCCGAGCTGTGCAACGCGCTCGACAACTGCCACGAGGCGATCGAGCTGACCAAGCAGGCCATCGCGGAAGACCCGGAGAACGAGTACTACAAGGGGCAGCTCGAACGCTTCCAGGAGATCCTGGCGACCAAGAGCTGAGATACCGCGATCGTCCGAGGCTGCGGGCCCGTCGAGGAGACGGATCGGTCCGCCCATCGACCGTTCGCAGTACCAGCGTTCAGGAAGAAGCCCCGGCGTTTCGCGACGCCGGGGCTTCTTCGATTTCTCCGATGGAACTATCCCCCGCCGACCCGGACGAGCGGGTCGTACGACACCCGACGGAGCCTCTCTCCGGAGGTGTCGCGCCGGCGCGCCGGAACCGATATCTCTAACGTCACGGCATCTGGAGCTGGAACCCGACCTCGATCAGATGCGGGTTGGCCACGCGCGACTTGTTGAGCTCCCATAAGCGCGGCCATGCCGAAGCCGACCCGAGATGAGCCGCCGCGATCCCGGAGAGCGTGTCGCCAGGCTTCACTTGATAGGTCTTGGTGCCGGCCGGCAATGCCTGCACCTGGAGCTGCTCGCTCTTGAAGAAGCGCTTCACGAGCTCGTCGAAATCCGCCGCTTCCGTGATCTTCTTGATCGCCGTGTTGACGGCGTCGAGCAGATCGAGATTTCCGGCAGGGACTCCCACGGAATAGGAGGCGGCATTGAGATTGAGCTTCACGATCTTGAGGCGCGGGAACTGTTTGATCTCTTCCACAGCGAACGGATAGTCGTAGATGATCGCGTCCACTTCTCCCTGATCGAGATGAGTGAACCAGCCCGTGCCTTCGAACTCGCGGATGGTCGCGCCGGGAACGTTGCTCTCGACCCACTCGCGCGCCGCCGGGTCGGTGTAGATCCCGACGGTGCGGCCATCGAGATGCTGCGGCTCGCGGACCGCGCTGCCCTGACGAACGATCAGACAGAGGCCGAAGTCGAGATAGCCATCCGACCACTCGATTCCTCGCAAGGACGGATCCGGCACGTACCCGCCCATCAGGAGATCGATGTCGCCTTTCAGAAGCAGCGCAGGGAGCTCGTCGTAGTAGTCCTCGACGTACTCCACCGACTGCGCGCCAAGCTCGCGCGCAATCTTCTCCGCCATTTGCACGTCGAAGCCTTCCCGCCGTCCGTTCACCAGGTAGTTCATGGGCGGAGCTTCGTCTTCCATCCCCACGCGCACGACGCCGGTCGAGCGGATTCGCTGCAGCACTCCGCGGATCGGTGCCGTGTCGCCGGATCGCTCATTGACGCGATCGGAGGTCCGGTCCGCATTGCTGCGATCGGTGGACTGCCGCTCCGAGGAGTTCTCCGCGACCGAGGGACTGGTCGATTCCGTGCCCGACTTCTTGCCGAAAAGCCCGGCGAGATTCGGAGCCCGGCCGGTGATGAGATAGAAGCCGAGCGCGATCAACCCGGCGATCAGCAAGAGGCTGACGAGCGTGCCGAGCGGCGTGAATCGCACCTTCTGAGCCATCTTCGATTCCTCCTTCTTCATCACGACCGACGATTGGCGGTACCCCCGCCGCACTCATCGATCTGCGCGAGCCTGCCGACTCTTTTCGGTTAGGGATCCTTCACTTCGCTCGGCCTGTGTCACGACGCCGTGCCGGTGGAGTCCCGGCCTATCGCCTGCAGTCAGTTGGCTGTGCGTGACAACTGGACTTTCGCCCGCCGTCAACTCGCCGGAGGGGTGGTCTCCTGGGGTCCGATCTCCTTCCGGACGGCGCCGCCGCCTCCTTCCGTGGCTACTCCCTGTTGCGCCAGGAAGTCGGCGAGCGCCTGCTGTTCGAGCGCCTTCGCCTCCTTCTCCTTCTCCTCGATGCGGGTGACGTCGGTCATGTCCGAAACCACCCTGGCCTTGCCGGCGGCGCGTTCATACCGCTTAGAGAGGATCTCGTCCACTTCCTTGAGCGTGTCTCCCGTATCTCCGACCTTGAAGGCGACCCCCTGAAGCGCCGCCGAAGCTTCCGCATGCGCTTCCTTCATCTTGGTCTGCGAAAGCTGGCGCTCGATCTTGCGCATCTTGTCTTCGAACTCTTTCTGGGCCAGCTTCGCGTTGCGGATGTTGACGTCGTAGGCCGATTCGGTCTCCTTCAGCTCCTCCGCATCATGCGCGAGATCGTCCTTCAGACCCTGGAGCTCACGCGCGAGAGTTCCGGCCAGCTCGAGGTTGCCGGCGCGATGGTTGGCCAGTATCCGTGCCTCCAGGTCGCGGGCTCGCTGCGTCTTCGTGCGAACCTGGATCTTGAGCCGCTCGGAGATCCCGGCGAGCTGCGCCAGCGCCTGGTTGTAGCGCGCCATCTTGTCGCGAAACTCCTGGCGGGCCGACTCGAGCAGCGCCTCCGGATTGGCCTCTTCGATTCCGCGAATGAAGAGCCCCAGGAACCCGCGCACCAGCCGCCCCACGCGCGTCAAAATGATCATCGTTCCTCCCCTGGACAGAATTCCGTCGAAACGCCTTCGCGGCGCGAACTGAGCAATGTCATCCCTGAGAACCTTTGCCGGAAGCATCGGGTTCGGGCTTGGTCTCCCCGACCGTGATCTTGGCGTCGAAAGTGAGAAGCGCCGCCACGCTCGCGAGCTCTTCTTCCTTGGCGGTCTTCCGTGCTAGCCATGATCGGAACGCTTCCTCTTCCTTCGCGACCGCCTTCCTCAGCTCCGCGATGTTTCGCTGCGCCTCGCCGATCCGCGCCTCCTCCTGCGCGATCCGCGCGGTAATCCCGGCGAGGCGGTCCTGCTGCTTCTTGCGCGCGAACCGCTCGTACGCGTCGAGACCCTGATCGCGCCGGACGGCGTCGTCCACGACATCCGAGGCGGGCGCGTTGCTCGCGCCCAGCATCGCGAGGAGCGCCGCTTTGCGAGTGGCGTCGTCGAGCGTCTGAAAATGCGGGCTCGCGAGCGCCTTGCGCACCTTCTCCGCGGTCCACCCATGCTCGGGCACCGGAATCTTCAGAGCGTCGAAGATCTGAGGGTGTGCGCTCACCCGCTCGCTCGCGGCCTGCGGCGCGGGGGCAGCGGCGTGAGGGGGAGGCGGCATGGTCTGGGACGGGCGGGGGGGCTTTCCACCGGCATCGGCGCCGCCCGGTCCGCCCGCTCGGGAGCCTCCTTCGCGGGCGCTCGCATCCGATTCCTCCTCGGAAGTGATCAGGCCTGCTTTCCTCAGCACTGCGAGAACTTTCATACGAACCGCCTCAAGGTTTCGATGCGCGCCTCGACTTCCTCCGCGCTCATCTGGGCATACTGCGGAGGGAGAAAGCGCGCGTCCGTGCACTCACGTACCGCCACCAGATCCATGTATTCGAGCTTCTTGGCGTGCGCGTTCGGCCGCACTTCCGACGCTACCTCGGCGAAGATCTCCTTGAGCGAGCGGCGCGGCTCTCCCTG
>CAMPIC010000141.1 GCA_946886185.1 uncultured bacterium | reverse complement strand
CCGCACGCGTTGGTTGTCGGCGAGCGCGGCGTCGCTCGCGAGCAGATCGGCGTAGAGCCGGATCCCCGCGAGCGGATTGCGGATCTCGTGCGCCACTCCCGCGACCATGGCGCGCAGCTCGCGATCCTGGCTTTCGAGATGGACGCGCATCTGCTCGAGCGTCCGGCCCAGCACGCCGATTTCGTCGCGCCCTCCGAGCGGCACCGGATGGGAAAGATCGCCGGAACCGAGCCGGCGCGCCCAGCCCACCAGGCGTTCGAGAGGTCCGGTGAGGCCGCGCGCCAGGAGCGCGGACAGGAGGACCGCGAAGAGGAGCCCGGCCGCGCCCACTCCGAGAATGCGCGCGCGCAGCAGGCGGGCCGCTCCCAGGAACTTCGCGTCCGCCTCCACGCCGACCACTCCGGTGATCTCGCCGTTGCGCGAGCGGACCGGCACGTAGCCGGTCTTCTTGATCTGGCCGTCCACGTCGGTGAAAAGCGGCACCGCGCTCGCTTCCCCGGCCGCGACCCGGTCGAACACGGAGCGATGGAAGCGCAGGGTCGGCAAAGCGGTGCCGATGCTCGCGGTCGAATCGGTGTCGACGAACGAGTGCCCCTCCAGGTCGGCGAGAAAGATGCGTCGCACTCCCGTTAGGTCGCGGAGCATGAGGAGGCTGCGCCGCGCGTCCTGATAGGTGGCGAACTCGCGCAGCGCAGGTGTGAAGCGCAGGAAAGCGGGCACGAGATCCGGCTTGAGCAGGACCACGGCGGCGCCGCCCACCGCGTGCAGCTTGGCCGTGAGCTCTTCCTCCAGTTGCTTGCGTGCTTCGCGTTCGATCCAGGTGGAAAGAGAGAGCGTGAGAAGCGCCGCCAGGAGCGCGAGCGCGACGAACAGACGGGTGCGGATCGCGAAGATCCAGGGCGTCTGTCTATCGCAGGGCGTCATCGCCCGGCACTTTCCATCCTGTCCATCCGCAACAGTCTATGCGATGCCGGACGATCGCGGGGCAGCCGCGCGGTTTTTCGTCAGAGCAGTCCGGTCGCTGGCGGAGCGGCGCGAGCAGGGTCGGGCGGTCTGGGCGTCGGGCGGCAGCGGGATCGCTGTTCAGCGCTGCTTGCCCCACCTCGGGAGGAGCGTGGAACGCGCGGCGCGGCGGAACTCGGCGTTGAGGCGGGCGATGCTGGTCATGCGAATCTCTTTCGGGCAGACCGCCTCGCACTCGGCGTGGTTGGAGCAGTTGCCGAACCCTTCGTCGTCCATCTGCCTCACCATCTCGAGCACGCGCGTCCTCGCTTCCGCCTGCCCCTGCGGAAGGAGCGCGAGGTGCGAGACTTTGGCGCCCACGAAGAGCATCGCGCTGGCGTTGGGGCAGGCGGCGGCGCAGGCCCCGCAGCCGATGCAGGCGGCGGAGTCGAACGCAGAATCGGCCACGTCCTTCGCGACCGGCATGAGGTTCGCCTCGGGAGCGCTGCCGGTGTTGACCCCGATGTAGCCGCCCGCGGCGATGATCCGATCGAGCGAGGATCGATCCACGACCAGATCGCGCAGGACCGGAAATGCCTGGGCCCGGAACGGCTCGACCGTGATCGTCTCACCGTCGCGAAAATGGCGCATGTGGAGCTGGCAGGCGGTGGTGGCGCGCAAGGGCCCGTGAGGGATTCCGTTGATCGTCATGGAGCAGGCGCCGCAGATGCCTTCGCGGCAATCGTGATCGAACGCGATCGGCTCTTGCCCCGCCGCCTCCAGCCTCTCGTTCAGCTGGTCCATCATTTCGAGGAACGAGCTGTCCGGGCTCACGGAATCGAGCGTGTGAGTCTGGAATGCGCCCCGCGTCTTCCTGTCGGCCTGGCGCCAGACCTTGAGGGTGACCCTCATCGATAGCTCCTCTGCGTCGGATGCACGTACTCGAACTCGAGCGCCTCACGATGTTCCACGGGGGGACGGTCGATCCCCTGAAACTCCCAGACGGTGGCGTGGGAGAATCGCTCGTCGACGCGCCGCGCTTCCCCGTCTTCCGTCTGATACTCCTCGCGGAAATGGCCGCCGCACGACTCCTCGCGCACCAGCGCATCGCGGGTGATCAGCTCCGCGAACTCCAGGAAGTCGGCGACCCGCCCGGCGCGCTCCAGGCACTGGTTGAGACTCTCTCCCTGTCCGGTCACGCCCACCTCGCGCCAGAACTGCTCGCGGAGGCCGGGCAGCTCCTGCAGCGTGCGCTCGAGCCCGGCCCGCGTCCGGCTCATCCCCACGTGATCCCACATGAGCCGCCCGAGCTTACGGTGGAAGTGATCGACCGGAGTCTTCCCTCCCGTCGCGAGAAGCCGCTCGGTGCGCGCGCGGACTTCTTGCTCGACCTGCGCGAACTCCGCGGAATCGGTGGAGACGGCGCCGAGCGGCGACGTCGCGAGATAGTCTCCGATGGTGTACGGGAGAATGAAGTACCCGTCCCCCAGCCCTTGCATGAGAGCCGAGGCGCCGAGGCGGTTGGCGCCGTGATCGGAAAAGTTGGCTTCCCCGATCGCATAGAGTCCCGGAATCGTGGTCATCAGGTTGTAATCGACCCAGAGACCTCCCATCGTGTAGTGCGGAGCCGGATAGATCCGCATGGGAGTGGTCCAGGGGGATTCGCCGGTGATCTTTTCGTACATTTCGAAGAGATTGCCGTAGCGATCGTCGATCGCATCCCTTCCGAGGCGCGCGATCGCGTCGGCGAAGTCGAGATAGACCGCGTGACCGCCGCCGATTCCGTATCCGGCATCGCACCGTTCCTTGACCGCGCGCGAGGCCACGTCGCGCGGGACCAGATTCCCGAAGGCGGGATATCGCCGCTCCAGGAAGTAATCCCGCTCCGCGTCGGGAATTTCGCGGGGAGGCCGGCTCTCCCCTTTCTTCTTCGGGACCCAGATGCGGCCGTCATTGCGCAGCGACTCGCTCATGAGGGTGAGCTTCGACTGGCTCTCGCCGGATACCGGGATACAGGTTGGGTGAATCTGGGTGAAGCAAGGGTTGGCGAACCCCGCGCCTCTGCGATAGGCGCGCCAGATCGCCGTGACGTTGCATCCCATCGCGTTGGTGCTCAGATAGAAGACGTTGCTGTAGCCGCCGGTGGCGAGCACGACCGCGTCGGCGGCATGGCGGGTGATCGCGCCGGTCACGAGATCGCGCACCACGATCCCCCGCGCGCGCCCGTCGACGAGGACCACGTCGAGCATCTCGCTGCGCGAGTAATGTTCCACGCGGCCCGCCGCGATTTGGCGCTCGAGCGCCTGGTATGCGCCGATCAGGAGCTGCTGTCCGGTCTGGCCGCGCGCGTAGAAAGTCCGCGAGACCTGCGCGCCGCCGAAGGAACGGTTGGCGAGGAGGCCGCTGTACTCCCGCGCGAACGGAACACCTTGGGCGACGCACTGATCGATGATGTTGACGCTGATCTGAGCGAGGCGGTGCACGTTGCCTTCCCGCGCGCGGTAATCGCCTCCCTTGACCGTGTCGTAGAAGAGCCGGTACACGCTGTCACCGTCGTTCTGGTAGTTCTTGGCGGCGTTGATTCCACCTTGCGCGGCGATGGAGTGCGCCCGGCGCGGCGAGTCCTGGAAGCAGAAGGTCTTGACTCGATAACCGAGCTCGGCGAGCGACGCGGCCGCACTCGCCCCCGCCAGACCGGTTCCGACCACCGCGATCGTGAACTTCCGCTTGTTGGCCGGATTGACGAGCTTGAGCTCGAAGCGGTGGCGGTCCCACTTCGATTCGATCGGCCCGGAAGGAATTTTCGCGTCCAGCTTCATGCGCCCTGTCCTCTCGCTCTCATTGGACGACTCGCAGGAGAACTCCCAGCGGAACCGCGGCGAACCCGAGGCAGATGACAACCGCGAGGACGCGCGCCCCTCTGCACAAGCCATCGCGATGGCGCGGGTGGCTCACCCCGAGCGTGTCCACGACGCTCGCGGCTCCGTGATGGAGATGGAAGTAGAGGGCGACGGTCGCGATCAGATACACGAGCACGATCGCCGGCTGCTGAAAGCTCCGGATCACGTTGCCGTACACGTCCCCGTGGGTGAAGAGATCGGGATGCGCGGCCCCCAGAGTGAGATGGAGGACGTGATAGATCACGTAGGCGAAGAGCGCGATCCCTCCCCACAGCATCGTTCTGGAAAAGACGGACGCGGATCGGAAGCGCCGGAGAGCGTAACGCTCCGGACGCGCGGCTCGATTCTCCGCGGAGAGCTTGATGGTGGTGACGACGTGCAGGACGAGCGCGGCCAGGAGGACGATGCGCACCGTCCAGAGCAGTCCCATCTCGACGCGCAGGAGCCGCGCGTATTCGTTGAGCTTGGTCGCCTCCACCGTCGGCCCGCGACCCGCGAACACTTGCAGATTTCCCAGCATGTGGGCGATCAGGTAGCCGATCATCACCAGGCCGGTCCCGGCTACCAGGACCTTTTTCCCGATCGAGCTCCCGTAGAACGCCGTGACCCAGCTCATCGCGATCTCTCCCTTGAGGTTCGGACTCTGATTCGAGTCCCGAAAGGTTGTACCACTCGATCGGGCCTGGCGCCCATGAATTCGATTGATCCGGGGGATGAGCATGGTGAATGAGACGCGCAGGCATCGCCGGTCCGGGAATCGCGCGCTCGCGTGGAGCAGGTTTCGAGGAAGAGAGGTCCGGGACGTGGCGCCCCGAGCCCGAACGAGTCACTGATCTGCGGTCTGGCTGGCGCGCCGAGACCGCGGGACCGCTCGGAGAGGAAGAAGTGGTGCCGAGGGCGGGACTCGAACCCGCACGAGTTTCCCCACACGCCCCTCAAGCGTGCGTGTCTACCAATTCCACCACCTCGGCACGCGCATCATCGCTCTCGCGAAAATCGATCCAAGCTCAGTTGCCGCCCGGAGGCGTCGCCTCTTCGGCCGGCTGGGACGACTCGGTTTCCGCCGGAGGAGTCGCCGGCATCTGCTGGCTCGGGACCGCCGGGGCCGTCGAGACCGGAGGTGCATCGGTTTTTTCGATCACGCTCGCAGGTTCCGAACGGCTCGAGGAAAGGATTCCGAGAAGCAGGCTGGTGAACATGAACACTGCGCCCAGCCCCCAGGTCGCCTTGCCGAGGAAATCGGTCGCTCCGCGGCCGCCGAACACGGTCTGGTTGCCGCCGCCGCCGAACGCGCCCGCGACTCCCCCGCCCTTGCCGGACTGCATGAGCACGACGAGGATCAGGAGGATCGAGATGAACACATGCAGCACGATGAACAGCGAATACATTCGAAAGAGCTCCTCTGTCCCGAACGGATCCTCGGGGCGCGCAAGGGGGGAACGTAACGCTCCGCGGCCGCAGGGGTCAAGGGCTTAACTAGACCGTTCGGAGCGCCGGGGACGCAGGGACGCAATCCTTCGATGCGCCCGCGACGCAGGGACGCAACCCTTCGATACGCCCGCGACGCAGGGACGCAACCCGTCGATGCGCCCGCGAGGCAGGGACGCAACCCGTCGATGCGCCCGCGAGGCAGGGACGCAACCCTTCGATACGCCCGCGAGGCAGGGACGCAACCCGTCGATGCGCCGGGGAGGCAGGGACTCAACCGTGCGACGCGCCGGCAATCGCGAGGAAGCTCCGGGCTTCGAGGCTCGCTCCGCCCACCAGCACGCCGGCGACCTCGGGCGCGCGAAGGAGCGGCGCCGCATTTTCCGGCTCCACGCTTCCTCCATACAGGATCGGGATGCGCTCCCCTCCGTCCCATCGCGCGGCGAGGAGGCTGCGGAGGAACGCGTGAGTCTCGATCACCTGTGACAGTTCCGCGGCGCGCCCCGTGCCGATCGCCCAGACCGGCTCGTATGCGATCTCGAGGCGCGCAAGCTCATCGACCGCGAGGTCCCGCATTCCCGCTTCGACCTGCCCGGCCAGGACGTCCTCGGTCCGCCCGCCTTCGCGATCGGGCAGCTGCTCCCCCACGCAGTAGAGGACGTGCATTCCCGAAGCGAGCGCGGTTCGCAGCTTGCGTGCGATGAGATCGTCGCCTTCCGCAAAGTGCGAGCGCCGCTCCGAGTGGCCCACGAGCACGTGCGTGGCGCCCGCTTCGAGGATCATGCGCGCGGAGATCTCTCCGGTATACGCGCCGGCGGGCTCGGGATGGAGATTCTGCGCGCCGACTTCGATCCGTCCACCCGCCGCTTCCACCGCGGTGGCGAGCGCGGTGAACGGTGGATAGACGCGCAGCCGCGTGGATGCAGGAAGTTCACCGAGCGCGTCGCGAAGCTCGGCCACGAGCGCGGCCGCTTCGCGGCGCGTCTTGTGCATCTTCCAGTTGCCCGCGACGATCGGCATCAGTCCGAGATCCGATCCAGCGCGGCGACGCCCGGCAGCTCCTTTCCTTCGAGGAACTCGAGCGATGCGCCGCCTCCGGTGGAGATGTGGCGGATCTGCTCGGAGACGCCGGCATCCGCTACGGCCGCGGCGGAGTCGCCGCCTCCGACCACCGTGATCGCCCCTCGCGCGGTCGCCTCCGCCATGGCCCGGGCAATCGCGAACGTTCCCTCGGCGAACGGCTTCGTTTCGAAAATCCCCATCGGACCGTTCCAGACCACGGTGCGCGCGCGCAGGATCTCCTCGCGATAGCGCCGGATCGTTTCGGGACCGATGTCGACGCCGATCTCCTCGGCGACGATCGCATCGATCGCGCGGATCGACCCGGGATCCGACCCATCGGTGGAGCGGGAGACGCGCGTGTCGGAGGGAAGCTCGATCCGGTCGGCGCGCGATTCGGCGAGCAGGCCTTTCGCGAGCTCGATCTTGTCTTCCTCCACCAGGGACCGACCGGTTGAGAGCCCTTTGGCCCGCAGAAAGGTGTAGGTCATGGCGCCACCGAGGAGAAGGCGATCGACTCTCGGGAGGAGATTGTGGATCACGTCGATCTTTCCCGAGATTTTCGCGCCTCCGAGGATCGCCACGAAGGGGCGCCGCGGATCGTCCAGCGCGCCGCCCAGGTAGTCGAGCTCCCGCTGGAGGAGGAGGCCGGCCACGGCGAGCCCCCCGCGCTCCCGCACCACCTGCGCCACGCCGGCGGTGGAGGAGTGCGCCCGGTGGGCGGCGCCGAA
>CAMPIC010000140.1 GCA_946886185.1 uncultured bacterium | reverse complement strand
CAGGGGCGCGGGGATGGCGCCTTTCGCGAGCGTGTCCGCGTGAACGAAGGTGTTGATCTCCTCGGTCGTAATCCCGGGGCGGATGATGTCGTTGACCGCGAAGAGGGTCTCGCCCGCCAGGCGGCCCACTTCCCGCATCGCCTCGATCTCCGAGGGGGTCTTGATCTCTACTTTTCCTCGACGTACGCGCATAGGTCGTTCATTCTGCCTTCTCGGGTTCGACCCCGTCGAGCGATTTTCCGGACAACGGGGCTGCGGGCTCCTGCATCTCAGGACCGGCGGCGCAATTCCAGGGGCAACTCCAGGCGGTAACTCCAATTGGATGCTGCACACAGGATCGGAGATCGCTCGAGCTCGCCGGATCCGATCGATACTCCTCGCGTACTCGAGTCTGTCATCGGGCGCACCGTGCGCACTCTTATCGACGAAATCCCGCGGGATCTGGAACTTTCGGTCAGGATCGAGTGGAATCGCCGGTCCGGGCCGCTAAAAGGTTGTCGAATATGAACCATGGATACGACTGGTCACGCCGAGAGTTCCTGCAGACCGCGGGTAAGGTGGCCGCGGGAGCCGCTCTTTTCGGCGCTGGGGCACCGGCCATCCGGTCCGCATACTCGGCTCCGCTGGACGACGAACGTCTGGAGGCGACTCTGGCGGAGCTTGTCCGGGATCTCGAACGCTCCGCTCATTACGCCTCCGCTCTCTATATGGAGACTTCCGGGGTGAACGCCCAGGCCAACCGGGGCGAGCAGACCGCGAGCCGTCAAGCCCCGCGTCGCGGCGTGGTGTTCCAGGCGTTCGATGGATCGGTCTTCCACGAGTCCTCGACTAACCGGCTCGATTCCGATTCCCTGCGCGCCCTGGTCCGCGACCTGAAGCGCGACATCTCGAAACGCGCCAATCCCGACAGGATCCTCGATCCGGGAAGCGCTCTCGTGACGCGAAGGATCAGCCCGCGCGCCCAGGACCCAGCGCCAATGGATCCCTCCGCCTTCCGGGATCGTGCCGCGGAAGCGCTCAACACGATCCAGTCCCGCGATCCCCGGATCCGAAGCGCCAACGTCGGGATGTCGTACAACCAGGTGAAGAAGCTCTTCGTCAATCGCAACCGCCGGATCCACCAGGATCTCCTCTACACCAACGTGTTCCTCTTCGCGTTCGCGGCGGAGCAGGGGGCGACCGCGCGGGCGTTCAACTTCTATCGCACCATGGCCGGATTCGAGGCGACGCGTCTCGCCGCGCCGGAGTACGACGCCCTTCAGCAGATCGTCGAGGACCTGATGCACGCGGAGCGGATCACTCCGGGTGTGTACGACGTGGTGAGCGAGCCGGAGATCACCGGCCTCCTGGCCCATGAATCGTTCGGCCACGGTGTGGAATGCGATCAGTTCGTCAAGGGGCGCGCGCGAGCCGCGCATTTCCTGGGGAAGCGCGTCGCTCCGGAGTGGGTCTCGATCTGGGACGATCCGACCCGCTTCGATGCCAACGGTTCCTACTACTTCGACGATGAAGGAGGGGAAGCCCGCCCCACCCAGATCGTGCGCGACGGCATCTTCGTCCAGCCGCTCACCGATCTGTTTTCCGCGAGCGTCACGGGAATCCAGAGGACCGGCAACGGGCGCCGGCAGTCGTTCAAGAACAAGGCGTATGCGCGGATGTCGAACACCTTCTTCGGAGCCGGCGCCACTCCGGCGGCCGAGATGATCGCGTCGCTGGAAGACGGAATCCATCTGGCCGGCTTCCAGAGCGGAATCGAGGATCCGCACGGTTGGGGCATCCAGTTCACCTGCAACCGCGGCTATGAGGTGAAGAACGGACGCCGGACCGGGCGCGTGTTTTCGCCGGTCGGAGTGCAGGGCTTCGTGCCCGATATCCTCGATTCGATCCAGCAGGTGGGAGACGAGATACGCCTCCAGCCCGGAACCTGCGGCAAGGGCTTCAAAGAGTCCGTGCCCGTCTCCAGCGGCGGGCCCCATCTTCGTTTCCGCGCGCCCCTCGCCTGACAAACCGATGTTGCTGGTCTACTCGACCGAGCGCTCGAGGAGTCGGGCTCGCGTGCGCAGGGGCGCGAGAGGAGAGTCCAGTTCATGAGCTCGCAGAGAGACTTCCAGTGGGGTCGCGCGACCGGCTCCGAATCAGGTCACGCGGGCAGCGCCCAGCACGATCGCGCGGTTCAGTCGCTGCGCGAAGCATTGCAGGCGGAGCGGCGCATCATCGGATGGCGGCTCGAGCAAGCCCGCACCCGTTCGTCGCAGCTGTACCTCGCCCGCACCGAGATCGAAGCGATCCGTCATGGCGACGCGGAGTCGGTCCGGGCGACGATTTACGTCGAGCGCGGGGGCAAAGTCGGAACGGCCGCAGTCGAGCTCGAACCGGGCGAAGAGGCAGACGCGGCTCGGAAAGTCTCCGACGCACTGGCGCAGGCCGGTTCCGCCGAGGTCGATCGTTATCCACTGCCGGGAGCGGCGAAGCTTCCAGCAGTGGCGATCGAGGATCCCGATATCGCCCGTGATCCCGAGAACGTGCTCGAGCGAACCTACGCGCAACTCATCGACTTGGCCGCCGCAGAACGCAACCTGCGACTCGCCTCCGCGGAGATCTTCCTCGATCACGAAGCGATCTGGTTGGAAAACTCGGAAGGACTGCGAGCGGATCGCACCGGCACGCGCGTCACCGCGGAAGTGGTCGTGATCGGTCTCGGCGAAAACCAGAGTGAAGCGGAAGTGCAGGGATTGCGCTACCGGCGGCGTGTCCAGGATCTCGACCTGGCGGAGTGGGTTGCCGACCTCGCGTCGCAGGCGCGCGACGCGACGCGCACACGAGCGGTCGAGCTCGCGGGAATCCCGGTGGTGATCGTCGCCGACTCGGTGAGCGCGTTCCTACAGCCGTTCCAGTCCCAGTCTTCGGCAGAGAGTGCGTTTCAGGAGGTGACCACCTGGAAGCCCGGAACCGTGATCTCCGCCCAGCCGCCCAAGGGCGATCGCCTCACGCTCTACGCAGATGCGACTCTCAGCTATGGAAACCAGAGCGCGCCCTGCGACGGCGACGGTGTGCCGGCGCAGCGCACGTTGGTGATCGAAAACGGAGTCCTGAAACAGTACTGGGCGACGGCTCGGTACGCGCACTATTTGAAAATCCCCGCGACCGGACAGTTTTCGAACTGGGCGATCAATGGAGGCTCCCAGAGCGCGGCCGCGCTTCTTGCGGGAGGGCCGGTTCTGGAAGTGAAGCGCTTCTCCTGGCTCAACCCGAACGGGGCCACGGGAGATTTCGCCTCCGAGATCCGGTTCGGATACCTCCATCGCAACGGAGAGAGGATTCCCGTCAAAGGAGGCTCGGTCGCGGGCAACGTCTTCGAGGCGTTCGCCGATTGCCAGATCAGTCGTGAGACGCGCTTCATGGGAGACGGCCAGGTTCCGGCGGCGATCCGATTCCACTCTCTGTCTACACTGGGGGCGTGACCACGAGCGACGCGCTCTCGATCACGATGTGATGAGGCCGGGGTGGTAACCGGGGCAATCGCTCACTAACGATACGACGAGGCGCAGCAACGGGGATGCGGGCGGCCTCACGCGCTCATTTCAGCCGCAACACCATTTGCACCAAGCTTGCCAGCGACTCCGCCTCCATCTTGCGCATCACGCGGGAGCGATGGATTTCCACGGTGCGCTCGCTCACTCCCAGCTCGAACGCGATCCCCTTGTTCGGTTTGCCGGTCACGATGAGATCGAGCACTTCGCGCTCCCTCGGGGTCAGTCGTTCCATGCGCGCCAGGACCTCTTCCTTGCCCGCGTTGCTCTTGCGCGACTGCTTGTCCAGGGCCAGGGCCTTCTGGATGCGGTCGATCATCTCCTGATCCCGGAACGGCTTCTGGATGAAGTCGAGCGCCCCTGACTTCATCGCGCTGACCGCCATCGGGACGTCCCCATGGGCGGTCATGAAGACGACGGGAGGCGTGGCCCCAGCCATCGCGGCGAGCTTCTCCTGCAGCTCGAGTCCGCTCATTCCGGGCATGCGCACATCCAGGACCAGACATCCCGGCCGATTTGGATCGAACGCCTCCAGGAAATCCGGACCCGATTCGAACGTTTCGCAGGGCAAGCCGACCGATTTCATCAGCATCCGCAAGGAGCGTCGCACTCCTGGATCGTCATCCACGATGAAGACCGTGGCTTCACTCTTCATGAGGTTCCCCCAGTGCTACCGGCAAGGTGAAGTGGAAGGTGGTGCCGCCCCCTGGATTGGCCGAATACCAGAGACGGCCTCCATGATTTCCCACGATAGAGCGGCTGATCGAAAGACCGAGCCCGATTCCCGTGGCCTTGGTCGTGAAGAAAGGGTTGTACAGCTCCGCGGTGTCGCTGGGAAGCCCGATTCCGTTGTCCGAGACGTCGATCTGGATCTCACGTTGCGCGGTCGGGAAGGTTCGCACCCGGACGATGCGCCGCTCCGGCTCGGTATTTTCCATCGCATCGGTCGCGTTCCGGATCAGATTGAGCACCACCTGCTGAATCTGGACCGCATCGATCTGCACCGCAGGGAGCGGATCGTGGAGCTGGACCTCCAGACGGATGTCATGCTGGCGCGTGTCCACCTCCGCTAACCGGATCACGTCGGAGACGACCGCGTTGATCGCGGCCGTCTTGCGCTCGGTGGGGCGCCGGCGCACCAGATTCCTCAGCCGATGGATGATCTCCCCCGCCCGGCGGGCCTCTTCGCTGATCTGCCCCAGCCCCTCCAGGAGGTCAGGATCATCGGTGCGGCCATCCTGCAAGATCCTCCGGCAGGCATTTGCGTAGGTCGCGATCGCGGTGAGCGGCTGATTGACCTCGTGTGCGATGCCCGAGGCCAGCTCTCCCATGGTGCTGATCCGCGCCACGTGGGCGAGACGCTCGCGCGCTTCCTCCAGTTGACGTTCCGTCGCCTTGCGAGTGCTGATGTCCCGGACGATTCCGAGGAAGCGCCTCCTTCCGTCGAAGGGAGCGATCTCTCCGACCGCGAGATCGATGGGGAAGTCGGTCCCATCCTTTCTGAGCCCTCTCGCCTCGCGTCCAATTCCGATGATCTTGGCGCGCCCGGTGCGGAGATAGTTGTCGAGATAGGAATCGTGATCGCTGCGGTACGGCTCCGGCATCAGAGTGCTCACGTTCTGCCCGATCATCTCCGCGGAAGTGCGTCCGAAGATTCTCTCCGTGGAGGAGTTGACGATCTCGATCCGTCCGGTCTGATCGATCACGATGACCGCGTCCACCGCCGCGGAGAGCACCGCTTCCACCTGGGCCGAGGCGCCCTTTGCCACCTCGATCAGTGAGTGTACGGAGAGCGTTCGAAAGACCCGCGCCACACGCTCGCCGAGCTCCAGCAACTTTCCGGGCGGCTCATCGTGGAAGATGAGGAGGAGAGCCGATTGCGTTTTGGTGAGCTTGGTTTCCGGCAGCGATAGAGGGAGTAGGAGCACCCGGCCCATGCCGGCGGCCTGGAGCTGCGCGCGGAGCTCCTTGGGCCAGACATCGACCTCGAGGACCGAGAGCTCCTTGGCCTCGGTCGGGACGGCGGTCAGAGTCGGGCGAAGCGTCTCGAACGCTTTGGCCGCGTCTGGCGGCAGCCCGGATTGGTGGAGGCGCGCCGGCGTTCCCGTGGGCCAGACATGAATGACTCCCGCGGTCGCGCCGAGAGCTTCGACCGCGCGGGGAAGCATCCAACTCAGCGAGGTGGCGAGGTCGCCTTCCGCATACCGTTCGATGGCGGCCGACTCGAGCGCAGCCACGCTCGCGATGCGCCTTTCCTGCGGGGTCAACACGCTGTCGGAGATCCCTCATCTCTCCCGCTCCTACACGAGCGCAAAGACCATCTTCCCATCTTCGACGTCGGACCGATGATAGCGTAGTATCCGATCGGTTGGCGGCCCGCGCAGACGCCGTCTCCCGCGCCCATAACCCGAAGGAGCTGAGGAAGCATGTCCGGATCCGACTCTCCCGCCATATCCCCCGAGTTTCTGGAGATCCTGCGGTGTCCCGTGGCGGTGCGATTCACCGACCGCGGGGACGATCCCGGCAGGCTCCGACTCGTCCACGGATGCTGGCTCGTGTGCGACGACTCCGGGCTCAAATATCCGATCCGCGACGGCATCCCCATCATGCTCGTGCCTGAGGGGGAGCGCTGGAAATCGGTCGCGGAAACGGATCTCCCCGTTCCTCCGCCGGCCGAGTAATCGCGGAACAGGATAGATACAAGAAAACCCGGCAACGCCTGACAGGCGCGGAGGACCGACCGATCGCAGTAAAGCCCGATTCCTGGATCCGGCAGATGTCCGAAGAGCGGCGGATGATCGAGCCGTTTGCCCCCCGACTGATCCGCGAGGTGGATGGCCGGCGGGTCATCTCCTTCGGCACGTCGAGCTATGGCTACGACGTGCGCTGCGCCGACGAGTTCAAGGTCTTCACCAACGTGCACTCCAACCTGGTCGACCCGAAGAACTTCGACGTCCGCAGCTACGTCGACATCCGGGGCGAGTCGTGCATCATCCCGCCGAACTCGTTCGCGTTGGCCCGGACCGTGGAGTACTTTCGGATTCCTCGGGATGTCCTGGTGATCTGTCTGGGGAAGTCCACCTATGCCCGCTGCGGGATCATCGTGAACGTGACGCCGCTCGAGCCGGAGTGGGAAGGGCACGTTACTCTCGAGTTCTCCAACACGACCAACCTCCCCGCCCGCATCTACGCGAACGAGGGGGTCGCCCAGATGGTCTTCTTCGCCGCAGACGGCATCTGCGAGACGTCGTACGCGGACCGCGGCGGCAAGTACCAGGGACAGATGGGGGTTACGCCGCCCAAGGCGTGACCTCCCGCGCGTCGGCTGTCCGAGGCCCGGGGATTGGCTGATCGGCCGTTCTGTATCCTCCCGGATCGTTTGACGGCGCCGACTTGTCATCACGACGTGCCGAGAGCTCCTGATCGCCTCGCCGATTTGGTCCTTCCCGGCTTGACTCCACGATCTCGGGACCGCGGGCGCGTGGTGCACGCCTTCCGGCTCCGACAACAACGCAATCCAGTACCCTCGTCTTACGATAACGCCGCGACGATCCGTTTTGCCGCCTCCTT
>CAMPIC010000139.1 GCA_946886185.1 uncultured bacterium | reverse complement strand
CGACCGACGAGCCAGCTACTCCCGCAGTGGGAGTGAGTAGGTCCTGCAAGAGCACTGGTCTTTCAAACAGGTACCGCTTCGAGTGGTGCCACATCTTCGCTGTCAACCGAATTGCCAGTGCGTGCAGTGAATGGTTTCATCTCGGGCCATTTCAGGGGCTCTCCTCGGAAGCGGCGCATGAACTCGATGCCGAACACGACCTCTGCAGCGCGCTGATTGTGCGCGCGGCAGAAGATGCGAAGGTTATCGATGTGGTCGCTCCCTCCCTGGGCATGAGGGCAGATATGGTCGATTTCCAGCTCGGTAACCGCGGGGCACCTGCCGTCCGGACCGACGTAGGTGCATCGATGTCCGTCTCGTGCGAGAACGAGATCTCGCAGCCGCTGAGGAATCTTGCGGCGCGCTGCCAATCCAGCGCGTCGGGGCAATGCGTGGCGAGGCGGAGTCGCAGGCCATCGCGGATTCCTGTCGTTGGTCATACCGCTGCTCTTGTCGTCGGTGTCGCTGTGAGTCTCGTTGCCGAACTCGCTGCTCACCTCATCGCTAACCTCGTTGCCGGCCTCGTTGCCGGTCTCGACAGCGCTGCGCTTCGCTTCCGGAACATCATGTATCGGCTCATCGCTCGCTTCCGCTGTCTTTCGGGTACGGCGCAACTCTCGGCGAGCCTGCCTGCGCGCGGGATCGTATCGATCCAGAGCGAGCTCGATCGCCCGGTCGAATATCGGCGCCAACTGAGGATTGGGCTGAGCCGCGAGAAGCGCCTGCAAGCGCCGCAGCTTCTCCACGAAGGCGGCGTCCGCGCGAAACGTGATTTCATAGGTGAGCGGTTCGTCCGCGGCATGCGCGCGAGTCGGATCCGTACTCGTATCGCCATCGCAGTTCGACCAACTCGAAGATCCCTTGGCCGCCGACGCACCGTTCGAAGAATCGCTTCCACCGGTTGCTCCCAGTCCGGAAGCGGCTGGGCTTTGCGAAGTCGCACCCGCTCCGGGACCTGTCGCTCTTTCGGCGTGCGGTGAACCGAGCCGCTCCGGAGTACCGTGTGACGTGGGTCGAGGGGATCGCTGAAGCGAACGGACGGGCTTGATACGGTCGCGCATCGGCTTCGGGGCGCCATACTGAGCGGCTAGATCCTCGACTTGCCGTTGCGTTCCCCCGGCGGCTCGATCTAGAAGCTCGTCCGCATTCTCCGGGGTGATGACACGCGCGATGATGCAGAGCGTGGTCAGGTTGAGACGACCGTCGAACAGCATCGGCCATGCGCGTGAATGGTCGCGCAGGCAACGCGCCCCCGCAATTCTCCGTCCCGCGGACGAGTTGGAGTACTTGAGCTGATCGGTGCAGTAGGCGAAAAGCGAAGAGTACCGATCGATGTGGAGCCTCCGCTGCTCGACCACAATGAGGAGAAGGAGCACCCGGAGCGTGATATGGCGCTCCCGTTTCACCTCGTCGTGCAGGGTCGCAAGCAGGCGCTGGTCCGTGAGCCGGTGCAAGTCATTCAGCATTCCGTCCATGGCTGGAATCACGGGGACCTCCGCATAGATCCTTTCAGGCTCGCACCTGAATGGGCATTCGATCTGAAGGGCGTCGCCCTGCTGTCCAAAAAACGGAGGGCGGCCGTGGTGGCAGTTAGCTCCGCAACCCAAAATTGAAGCGACGCCCGTAATTCGACATCGTTTTATAGTGTACGGACGTACTGATGTATAGTTCCACAATATAGTGTATACGTACAGATTATTTTTAGTCCGCAACAACACAAGAAAGGTCGGTTGCCGAGCCGTACCGTTGCTTTGCTGGCACGGATTTCGCTACGTATCGGTCGCGAGTGTTGGATTATCGCCGCCTGTCGGTTACGAGTGCGCCAGCAGCGACGACGGATCGTGGATTGCTTGGGGGGGCGTGTGCGTCGTTCTGGTTGCTGTCGCTCGGTTGCGCCGTGCAGAGCCGACTCTCGGACGAGTCCCGGAACGGGAGAGAACGCCGGATGTCGGCGCCGACGTTGTGCCAGAGCTGACTCTCAAGGATTCCCGGAGCAATGGTAATGGCGAGTCCGCGATTCCGGCGCCCGGGCTCGCGCAAAGCTTAAGTCGGGCGCCACTTCCGGAGCGGGAGCGCTCGCAGTCCGCGATCCCGGCGCCCGGGCTCGCGCAGAGCTAACTCGGGCGCCACTCCCGGAGCGGGAGCGCTCGCAGTCCGCGATTCCGGCGCCCGGGCTCGTGCAGAGCTAACTCGGGCGCCACTCCCGGAGCGCGAGCGCTCGCAGTCCGTGGATGCCGGCGCCAGGCCTCGCGCAGTCGGGCGCCACTCCCGGAGCGGGAGTTCGTGACAGTTTCACTCCTGCAGGGAACTGTAAGGGATGAGTTCGAAGGGGGATCACTGCCCGGCTGCGATCAGGTGCACCGTGATCAGGGGTTTTGAGTTACTCCGGCCAGGTCACGCCGGGGCGGTGTAGCGGCGTTCGATCGCGGCGCGGATCCGGGCGCGGCTTTCGTCAGGCGACAGGCCCTTGAACCCCTCGATCTGCGCGGCCTCCGCGGCCAGCTCTTCATCCTTGATCATGTCGCGGAACCACCGCGAGTAGTCGCCGTTCTGCAGATGGTGCTTCCAGGTCTTGTCGTCGACCCCGTCGGCAATCTGCAGGAAGATCATCAAGTTCTGCGCGCGCAACTTCAGCTTCTTCTTCGGCCCGATGAAATGGAAGCTGCGCTCGTCTCCCAGATCTCCTTCCGCGTACTTGCGGATATGGCGTCGATGCTCGGCGCGCGGCGGGATGCTGCGGAACCAGAACGGGTCGATCCCCTTCTTCGGCCACCAGGCGATTCCTTCACCGGATTTGAGCTGCGTCGCGGAGACGGGCGGCGCCGGCAGCCCCAAAATCTTCGCGAAGTCAGCGATGGTGTGCGCCGGCGTCGTTCCGATCGAGATGATCAGATCCACGAACGCCAGCGCCTTCGGAGACACCTGCTCCGGGTGCACGGTGATCATGAGCATTCCGGAAAGGCTCCGTGGAAGCGTGAGGTTGCCCACCTCCCAGGCGGTCGGAATGAGGTGGTGGGTTTCGTCCACCACGATCCAATGGGGACGGCCCGTCCGCGCCCGCGCTTCCTGGAGCATTGGAAGCAGCTTCTCGAAGAAGCTCGGCCGATCGTGCAGAGGCAGTCCGAGCAGATTCACCGCCGCGTTCTGGTCGGAGCGCTTGAGCAGCTCGAGGACTTCCTTGACCGCGGGAGGAGTGCGCGAATCTCCGATCGGGACCGAGATCTCCAGACTCTGGTAGTCCCCCTCCGGATCGATGATGCAGAACTGATAGCCGGCGTCGCACAAGCGTTCCAGGAACCCGGTCGCGAGCGTCGACTTTCCTCCTCCGGAAGTGCCCGCGATGAGCACGTTGAGCCCGTACGGAGGGATGCGGAACTCCTCTCCCTGCTCCCTGCGCCCGAGTTGGAGATGGTGGCGTGAGAGCTTGTCGTTCAACTCTTCGAGATCGGAGGTGATGAGCCGCTCGATCAGCTCCACGACTCCTGCGCCGTGCGACCGCGAGGTGACCAGGTCGGCTCTTTCCTTCAGCACCGGAAGCGCATTCTCCACCGCCGCGGAGCACTCGCACAGATTGAGGACGGCGTGGACGTTCTCGGCATCGCCGACCCCGACCACGTTGTGAGCCGAAAGCTCCATCGACTTCAGCGCCGCGGTCAGGCCGGTCGCCTTGTTGACTCCGGACGGGAGCACCATCACCGCCCCTTTGTTGAAGATCACCTGGAGTTCCAGGCCAAGATCGCGGATCACGTCCAGCACCGTCGTTTCATGCGGCTGCCAGGTGGCGACGATGACGCGTCCGAGCGATGGAACGACGCCTCTCCGCTCCAATTCCTCGACGAAGGAGGCGGGAGGCGGATCTCCCAACGTCTTCTCCTCGCGAGCGGAGGGCGTGTAGAGGAGCGCACCGTTCTCCGCCACGACGCGATCGAACAGGTCGGTCCGGGAGAAGGTGCTGATGAGGTCGGGGAGATGACGGCCGGTCACGAGGATCAATCGCCGGCCCGACTCCTTGACGCGTTCGAGCGCGGAAAGAGTCGCATCATCGACGATCCCGTGGGTCGCGATGGTTCCATCGTAGTCACATGCGAGCGCGAGATAGCGCATGCGGGATGTCCTCTCGGCTGTTCGTGACGCGCCGGCAGGACACCCCTTCTTGCCCGCGCATCCAGGCCGATGATAGTCGAAAGGTGGAAGCCCTCACTACCCGGGAAGAAGATGGTCGTTTCGAGCTACGGATCGCCGCGGTAGTCCCTCACCAACCACCTCAGCAGGTTCGCGACGTTCTGCCTCCGCATGCCGGCGCGCTACAATCATCGGGACTCATTCACTGGGAAGAGTCGATCGGGAGATCCGATGGGGAGGAGTCCAATGAACCGCACGATCGGGCCGGCCCTCGGCGCCGCGCGGCGACGCGCGTCGGGAAGTGCGTCACGGTGGACGGGCCGGATCGGCGTGCTTCTCCTCGTGTCAGTGCAGGCGACGGCCATCGCGGGGCCGGGTGCCCCGACAAACTCGTCCGACGAGGGATTGCTGAGCGCGGGCAGTTCTTCCGCGCGTTCGACCCTTCGTAATGGCGCCTCTGACGCACCCGGTTCAACGGTCGCCGCGAGCTCGGATCGGTTCTGGAGCGATGCCGAACCGTCGGCGCGAACGAACCGGACGCTGATTCCGGATCATTACCGAGCGCTGAGTCTGCGCCGGAACGCGCTCGCGCATCACCTGGAGGAAGCGCTGCTCGAGCGATCCTCGGCTGCGCTCGAGTTCGACTCGACCCCGCTCGAGTTCGACTCGGCTGCGCTCGAGTTCGACTCGACCCCGCTCGAGTTCGACTCGGCTCCGCTCGAGTTCGACCCGCCCCCGCTCGAGCTGAGTCTCCCTCTACCAGACGGCACCCAGGGTCGATTCGAAGTGGTTCGGTCTCAGGTGATGGCTCCGGAGCTGGCCGCCCGCTACCCCCAGATTCGCACCTACGCGGGGCGCGGGCTCGACGATCCAACCGCCATGGTGAGATTCGATCTGACGCAGCGCGGATTTCACGCCATGATCCTCTCCGCGCGGCATCCCACCGTCTTCATCGAGCCGGATGCCGGCCCGGACGGGGCCTACCTCTGTTACTACCGGCCCGAAATCCGGAGCGCCGGAGTGCCGTTCGCCTGCGAATCCATCGATGCCGACGGAACGACAACCCGGATCGACGATCTCGTCACGCAAGGATTCGGTCAGGGAGAGGTGGGCGAAGAGCTGCGCGTCTACCGCACCGCGATCGCGGCCACCGGCGAGTACACCCGCTTCCATGGAGGAACGGTGGCGGACGGACTTGCCGCGGTGGTGGAGGGGCTCAATCGAGTGTCGGGTCTCTTTGAACGGGATGTTGCGATCCGAATGGAGCTGGTTCCGAATAACGATCTGATCATCTATACGGACGGAGCCATCGATCCGTACACCAATGACGACGGTCCCGCGATGTTGGAAGAGAACCAGCTCAACCTGGATGCGGTGATCGGATCCGCGAACTACGACGTGGGCCACGTCTTCAGCACGCGCGGAGGAGGAATCGCGCACATCGGAGTCGCATGCCGCGAGACGTTGAAAGGCCGGGGTGTGAGCGGGCTGTCGGTTCCCGACGGAGACGTGTTTCTCACCGACTTCGTGGCGCACGAGATGGGTCACCAGTTCGGAGCGTTCCACTCCTTCAATGGAAACGCGGGGAGCTGCGCGACCCATCGCCATCCCACCTCCGCCTATGAGCCGGGGAGCGGCTCGACCATCATGGCGTACGCCGGCTGGTGCCAGCAACAGAACCTCCAGCTCGACAACGACGACTACTTTCACGCGCGGAGCATCGAGCTGATCCGGGCCTACACCACCGCTGGATCGGGAAGCGAATGCCCGGTGGTGGCGCCCACCGGCAACTCCAGTCCGACGGTCGATGCCGGCGATGGAGGATGGGTTCTGCCGATCGGCACCCCGTTTCGCCTCGAGGGATCGGCATCGGATCCCGATGCGGACCCGCTGACCTACTGCTGGGAAGAGTTCGACCTCGGACCGCAAGGACCGCCCGACGCTCCTTCGGGGAACGCTCCGATCTTCCGCTCGTTCAATCCGACCGAATCTCCCTGGCGGGTTTTTCCCAGGATGTCCGACATCCTCTCCGGAAGCCATACCATCGGGGAGCTTCTTCCGACCTATGCCCGGGATCTGCGATTTCGACTGACCGCGCGAGACAACCGCATTCTCGGCGGCGGGAACGCATGGGATGGGATCGATCTGACCGTCACCGATCAGGCGGGACCATTCCGAGTGACCGGTCTCGACACGCCGGCAATCTGGCTCGGCAACACCGTCGAGACGATCACCTGGGATGCGGCGCGCACGAACCAGTCGCCGGTGAGCTGCCAGCAGGTCGATATCGTCCTCTCCGACGACTTCGGCGCGACGTTCGAGCATGTTCTGGTGTCGGGAGTGCCGAACGACGGAGCTCACGACATCGTCGTTCCGAACATCGGCGTGCTCGGAAGTGGACGCCTCATGGTGCGAGCCGCGGATCATGTTTTTTTCGACGTGAACGACGCCTTCATCACGATCCAGCCGCAGACCGCCTCCGCTCCCGCGCTTCCGGCAACCGAGTGCGCGCTGTCGGTGGAGCCCAATCCGTCGAGGGGATCCGCCGAGATCCGCTTCCGGCTCGCGCATCGAGCGAATGCGGAGCTCTTCATCGTCGATGCCGGAGGACGGGCCGTGGCTACGCTAGCGGATGGGCACCTCGACGCGGGCGAGCATCGGTACCGCTGGTCCGGGCAGATCGCAGGGAAAGAGGCGCCGCGCGGAGTCTACTTCGTACATCTGTCGGTGGACGGGAGGCGATACGCCCACCGCCTCACCAAACTCGAGTGACCTCTCGAGCGAGGACGGATTCAGAGCAGATCGCGTCCGGCGGGATCGACTGTCGGGAGTCGACTTCAGTCCGGATCGGTGCGGCTGGTCAGCCAGGCCACGACGCGCGCGGCCGCATCGGGAAACGACATCTCCCTCCCGTTGGTCCAGGCTTGATCGAAACGGGCCGGGTCGAGAGAC
>CAMPIC010000138.1 GCA_946886185.1 uncultured bacterium | reverse complement strand
ACCTGGCGCTGGAAGGGAACGTCCTTCTTGGCCAGCTCCTGCATCCGCTTCTCGATCCGGGGGAAGTCCTCTTCCGTGATCTTCATCCCCTCGGGGAGGTGGATGTCGTAGTAGAAGCCGTTCTCCACCACGGGACCGATCGTGAGCTGGGCTCCGGGAAACTCCGCGAGAATCGCGTCCGCCATCAGGTGCGCGGCGGAGTGGCGCAGCGTCTCCAATCCGAGCGGATGCTGGTCCGTGATGATCTCGACCTGATCCCCGTCGCGCAGGGGGTGCGCGAGATCCACCTCCCGGCCGTTCACCAGGCCGATGATGGCGTGCTTCGCCAGCCCGGAGCTGATCTTCTGCGCGAGGTCCTGGACCCGCGCCCCTTCGGCGAGCTCGATCTTTGAGCCATCCGGAACGATTACTTGAATAGACATGGAACGCTCTTCCTCTTGGGCTCGTTTCTCGTCGTGTTCGTCCCGGATCCGCGTTTCGCGCTGCGACCCGTTCCTGCTGATCCCGGTCCGCGTTTCGCGCTGGGACCCGTTCCTGCTCGATCCCGGGTCCGCGTTTTCACGTTGGAACCCGTTCCCCTTGTTTCACGGACCTAACAAAAAACCTCCGGCAAATCGGGCCGGAGGTCGCGCGCAGGGCTCTCCGCCTCCGGATTCAGCCGGTGGTGGTCTCGGTGGTGGGGAGCGCCGTCAAAGAGTCGTACATAGCGAGGATCCTAATGCAAACGCCGGAAACTCGGCAAGAGCCTTCCATTCTCTATCGGGCGCTTCCGTGCCCTCCCGCAGGACAATCGTTTCCGGTCGCAGGGGCGATCCGCCCGTCTCACGCGGCGCTCTCACCCGTATCGCGATCGACGCCACGCGCCTTACCGAGGGACCGTCGGCAGCGCGCGGGTGTCGGGGGGGGCGAAGCCGAACGTCGGACGAGCGTCGGTCTGCAGGCGCTCGAGCGTGGGTCTGCAGGCGCCCCAGCGCCGGTGAGCCGGTCGCGGTCAGCGCTGGTACCGCTGGCGGATGGTCGGGAACAGGTACTCCCCGAAGGCGCGCTCGATGTCGTACTCCGGATGGAATCCCCAGTCCTTGCGAGCGGCGCGGTCGTCCACCTCCGCCGGCCAGGTATCGACGATCGCCTGTCGCTTGAGATGGGGTTGGAACGTGATGTCGGCGTTCGGAAATGCCTTCACGACGCGGATCTGGAAGTCCTCCGCGCTCAAGCTGAAGGCGGAAATGTTGTACACGCAGGTGGAGAGCGTGGTCCGATCGGCGCGCGCGAGGCGCAGAAGACCTGTCACCGCGTCGGGCATCGCCATGAACGGGATGACCGTGTCCGGGCGCACGAAGCAGGCGTAGCCCTCTCCCTTGGCGGCCGCGTGAATCATCTCCGGTCCGTAATCGCTCGTGCCTCCGGTGGGCATGGTGGTGGCGCTGATGAGCCCGGGAAACCGGATCGCGCGGAAGTCCACGGCGCGCCGATCCTCCGCTTCCGCGAGCTGGCGGTAGTAGCGCGCGTAGTAACGGCCCAGATTTTCGCAATAGAGCTTGTTGCATCCATACATGGTGGTCGGGCTGGTCCACAGGTGCTCCGGAATGGGACCGGCGGAGCGTTTCGTGGCGAGGTCGGGCAACCCGTAGACCGCGATCGAGGAGGGGAACAGGAACTTGACCGGCTCTCCTCTCCAACTCGACTGCTCGAGCGCGATCTGGAGCAGGTTGAGGGTCCCTTCGACATTGACGCGGTGGGCCGTGTCGGGGGTGAACTCCGCGCGGGTCGAGAGGAGCGCCGCAAGGTGGTAGATCTCCCGCACTTCGTACTGGCTGACGAGCCGCACCATGAAGGGGCGGTCGAGGATGTCGCCCACGAAGGTTTCGCGGCAGCGTCCCCGGATCTCTTTTTCGATCGGAACCAGGTCGAGGCCGAGCAGTCCATCGTGGCCTTCCTGGCTCATCGCTTCGATGAGTCCGTGTCCGAGCTCTCCATTGGCGCCAGTGATCAGTACGACAGGCTTGCGCATTCCAGGCTCCTGTAGGGTTTGGATCGAAGCCGGATTGTGCCTCAACCGAGGCGGGCGAGCCAAGGAATCGAAGGGCCTGCGGACCGAGGCGATCCTCCATCCCGTCGCCGAACGAAGACGGGGGATATCGTCCCTTGCGTTGCAGGAACACGTACGGTGACATGGTCCCGCCCTCGCCGAAGTCGAGACCGGTCGATCGGCGGCGGGGTTCCGTTCGCCGCAGTCGCGACCGGTCGAGCGGCGGCTTGGTTCCGTTCGCCGAAGACGAGACCGGTCGATCGGCGGCGTGGTTCCGTTCGCCGAAGACGGGACCGGTCGATCGGCGGCGTGGTTCCGTTCGCCGAAGACGGGACCGGTCAATCGGCGGCGCCATCATCGGAACGCGGAACCGGACAGCAGTCATGGCCCCGGCGATGGGGAAACCGCTAGAGTCGTGGGCGCATCACGCCAGGCCAACGTCCACCTGCCGGAGTCATCGATGCACGTTCTATTCCTCGCGCCCGAGACGCACGTCTACAACCATGAGTTCATTCGAGGGCTGAAAGAGTCGGGCGCGCGTGTGAGCGCCGCCGGTCATGCGCCCACTGAAAAGCTGGCGGCGAGGCTGCGGGAGCTGCTCGATGCCTACGAGCCTGTGCGCAGCCTATTCGATCCGGCCCAGGTACTCGAGGCCGCGCGGCGCCTGGGATCCCGCGCTCCCCTGACGCGCGTCGAGACGATCGACGAGCCGCTCGTGATCCCCGCCGCGGAGCTGCGCGAGTCTCTGGGGTTGCCCGGCCTGTCCAAGCGAACAGCGACGCTGTGCCGCGACAAGGCGGCGATGCAGGAGTTCCTGCGCGGCCACGGTGTTCCCTGCGCACAGTCGATCGCCGTTTCCTCGGAACAGGAAGCGCTCGCCTTCGTGGAGAGAGTCGGATATCCCGTCATCGTGAAGCCGCGCGCCGGTTTCGGCTCACTCGGGACGCACAAGGTGGAAAACGCGGCTGAGTTGGCGAAGCGGCTGGACGACGGAAGGAAAGCGGGCGGTCTCCTCGCGATCGAGGAGTTCGTGGATGGTCACGAAGGGTTCTATGACACGCTGGTGGCGGACGGCCGCATCGTCCACGATTTCGCATCGCACTACTTTCCGGGGTGTCTGGCGGCGCTCGGGGATCGGCGCATCACTCCCCAAATCGCGCACACCAACCGCATCGAAACCGCGGACTATGCCGAGCTGCGCCGTCTCGGAGAGACGGTCAACGCGGCGCTCGGTCTCGATCGCACCGCGACGCACATGGAGTGGTTCTTCGGCAGCAAAGGGCTCCGCTTCTCCGAAATCGGCGCGCGTCCCGCGGGTGAGAAGATCTGGGATCTGTATCGCGTCGCGCACGAGCTCGACGTCTACCGCGAGTGGGCGTCGGTCGTCCTCTTCGGAAAGACGCGAGAAAAGCCGAGCGGGCGTTTCTCCACCGGATCGATCCAGATCCGGCCGGATCGCGACGGGCGCTATCTGGGGCACGACGGCCTCCAGGAGGCGCAGCGGCAGTGCGGCGAGTGGATCTATGAAGCAGAGATCCCGGCTCCGGGCTCGCCCACCTTGCCGCTGGAGAAAGGCTGGCTGGTCAACACCTGGATCCGGCTCCGCCACCCTGATTTCGACACGTTGCGGGGGATGATGGACTTCCTGGGTCGCACCGTCAAAGCGTACGCCGGTTGATCTTCTGGCGTAAACGATTGACATACAACAAGATGAGCGCGCAGTCCGCCTGCCGGCGTCGGAGCAGTTCCACGCCGGCTTTGTAATTGCGCCAACCTTTGCAGGATCCGCAAGAACGTTCGTTTCCGATTTTTGCCCGTACCGCCGGAAATAGGAAATGAATTTCCGATTTTTGGATGCTTTCCGGCCAAAAACAGTACTTGCAAACGTACGGACAAGAAATCGGTAGCCGAACTCCGTTCCACTCGGAGGTGTAGCGGGATCGCATCCTGCGGAACTGCATCATCAAGTTCCAATGCTCCAACGAATTGCCGGAATGCATTGGTGTAGCTGGCGCTCCGGCACTATGGTTGTACGCGTCAACAAAGCTCCGCTAACGGCAGCGGGCGGCGCCCCGAGCGAGCCGGTTTCTCCGGACCTCGGCGACAGGGGAGAACGAGGAAAAGTGACGCGCGGTCGCTGCCGCTTCGACCGCACGAACAAGGATTGGAGCAAATGAGAGTTATGACCAGATCCCTCACGTTGTGCGCATTGTCGGTCGGTATCGTGCTGTTCGGCGCGGCCTGCCAAAAGCCGCCGACGCAAGAGATCGAGGCGGCCAAGGCAGCGTTGGAAGAAGCCCGGCAGTCCGACGCTCGTGAGTATGCTCCCGAGGCGCTGGACAACGTGAACCAGCAGTACGCGGCGCTCGAGGCGGAGCTGCAGACACAGGAAGAGAAGATGGCCTTCCGCCGGAAGTACGACCAGGCGAAGACCATGGCAACGAGCGTGCAGACGCAGGCCGAGCAGGCCAAGACCACGGGAGCGCAGGCCAAGGAGGCGATGAAGACCCAGGTCGAGACCGCCTTGCAGGAAGCGAGCGTCAAGCTCGAGCAGGTCAAGATGGCGGTTGCGAACGCGCCCAAGGGCAAGGGAAGCGCCGCCGACATCAAGATGATGGAGCAGGATGTCGCGGAGATGGAGGCGAATATGGCCTCGGCACAGCAGATGTACGATGCTGGGCAGTACAAGTCGGCCATGACCAAGATGCAATCGCTCATGGCTTCCATGAACGAAACGCAGATGGCGATCGAATCGGCGAGCACGATGCAGGCGAAGGCGCGAGCCGGAAACTGAGCATACGGCGATGGCCGGGTCCGGCAGGATCCGGATCCGGCCGAAACCTTTCGAACCCGACACTGTCTCGAGAGTTCTTGTCTCGAGAGTTCTCACGGCGACGAGTCGCGTCCAAGTCGGCGCGGCTCGTCGATGCATTACGGCAGGCGCAGCGTGCCGCCCCATCGCGGAGCAGAGTCGAATTTCCATGGCACCACGTTCTTCACTCGACTATGAGGCAGCTCCCGAAGCGTTCCTGAGCCGCCCGGTCCGGAAGCGGCGTCGCTGGCCGATCCCGGTGGGGATACTGGTGCTCGCGCTGTCTGTTTGCGCCTGGATCGTTGCTTCCGACCGCGGTGGTCGTGGCACCCCCCCCCGGCACAGCGCGAATGCCGCCACGCTGGCCTATCAGAGCGCCGTGGACGCCGGCGCGGAGGAATGGGCTCCCCTCGAGCTCGAGGACGCGGAGCTGCGACTCGAGACTTCGCGCCACGAGATGCTCCGCCAGGAGGGGCGCCTTCCATTTTTCCGCGACTTTCGCGCGGCCCGCGACGGGTTTCGATTCGCCGATTCGCTGTCTCGCGTCACCGAGGAGCTGGCTCGAACCCGGCGGCAGGAGGCGGCCGATCACGCGCGCGCGCAATTGGGGGAAATCCAGGCGGCGCAGCTCCAGCTGAAGTCGCTCCATTATCGCGTCCGGCCCGATGCGGCCGATGCCCGCTCCCTGCGGCGGGCGACCCAGCTGCTGCGCGACGCGGAAGCAGCCTATGCGAACGAGAAGTTCGCGGAAGCGCGGGCCTTGGCGGCGCGCGCCGAAGTGGTCTTGGACGAAGCGCGCGGATCCGCCCTCTCGGTCGCGAGCCGTTTCGTCGATACGGAGCTGGTCGAGCGGTGGCGCAGCTGGGTCCAGGAAACCCTCGCCTGGTCGCGCCGAACCGGCGATTATGCGATCGTGGTGTACAAGGAAAAGAACAAACTGGCCCTGTACCGGGGCGGTCGTGAAGTCCGCACCTTCCACGCGGACATGGGGAGCAACAAGGCGCGCGACAAGGTCCGCGCGGGAGATGAAGCGACCCCGGAAGGGAAGTACAAGATCACCGTCCGCAAGGACGTCGGCCATTCGCGGTATCATCGCGCGCTCGAGATCAATTATCCGAACTCCGACGATCTGGCTCGGTTCGCGCGCCTCAAGAAAGAGGGGGCCGTTCCCCGCGGCGCCAGCCCCGGCGGATTGATCGAGATCCATGGCGAAGGGGGTCGAGGTCAGGACTGGACCCGAGGATGCGTGGCTCTGTCGAATCGGGACATGGACGAGCTCTTCAAGCACGCGAAAGTCGGGACCCCGGTCACGATCGTGGGCGGGGACGGGCAGGACGGCATCTTCTCGCGCCTGCTTCAAAAAGGGGACCCCGGAGACGGGTTCGATCGGAACTGAGCTGAGTTGCATCGAACTGACTGGATCGAGACCGAGCGTGGAGAAACCATCGATGAAACAGGAGATTCCGGGCGCGCCCACGGGAGCCCGATTGCAGCAGACCGCCGCGCTCGACGCGACCGGTTTCGAAGAGTGGCTCCGCACGCACCGGCAGTCGCGCCGGCGTTGGAGCCTGCCGAAGTGGCCGCTGCTGGCGCTGCTCCTGGTGGGGGTGGTGATCCTGAGCGCCGGCTATGACTACCAGCCGCTCACGGTGCCGCCCGTCCGTGGCGCCGAGGTGGAGGTGGTTCCTGAAGACCAGCTCGCGGGCCGGATCCGGAATCTGGAATCGGAGCAGAAGGCGCTCACACGCGCGATGGGTGCCGATATCCCTCGCGGCAAGTACATCGTCGTCGACCGGGTGAACAACCGCATCTATCTCCGGGATCACGAGAAGGTCGAGCTCGCGGCGCTGTGCTCCTCCGGCTCCGGGCGCTTCCTCAAAGCGGAGACCGGCGAGCGCGCGTGGACCTTCGAGACCCCTCCCGGGCGATTCAAGGTGCTGCGCAAGATCGAAAATCCGGTCTGGAAGAAGCCGGACTGGGCTTTTCTCGAAGAGGGGAAGGACATCCCGCGCAATCCCAACGAGCGTTTCGAGTATGGCGTGCTGGGAGAATACGCGCTCTATTTCGGAGACGGCTACATGATCCACGGGACGCTCTATGAGCGGCTCTTGGGACGAAGCGTTTCGCATGGGTGCATCCGGGTGGGACGCGACGATCTGCGTCAGGTCTATCGCGCCGCCTCGGTGGGTACTCCGATCTTCATCTTTTGAACGGGAGCCGAGTCGTGCACAAGCGCATGGTCATTCTCGCGGTCTCGATGTGCGGAATCTGGGCCGCGAGCGGAGCCGCCGAGCAGGAGGAGATCTCCCCGCGCGAGCGCTTCGGGT
>CAMPIC010000137.1 GCA_946886185.1 uncultured bacterium | reverse complement strand
CTGGCGCGAGAGATAGGCAAAGCTCCCGTAGGTCAAACAGGCCACCGGCAAGATCGCGTGCAGGATGAGATCCTTGGTGTTTTGCCACCCCGTGAAACTCGCCGCGTCCTTGTCGTGGAGGCCGAGCACCGGCAGGATGTCGAGCCCGGTCGCCCCGAAGAGGATGATCAGCATCAGTCCCGCCCAGAAGGTGGGCAGCGAAAAAAGCAGGAACGTGAAGACGGTCATCACATTGTCGAGGAAGGTCCCGCGTTTCACCGCGGAAAAGATCCCCAGCGGCACGGCGATCAAGTAGGAAAGGACCACCGAAACCAGGCTGAGCGGGATGGTCACCTTCATCCGCTCCCAAAGCTCGTCGCGCACCGCCACGTTGGGACGGAAGAACTCGTTTCCGAAATCGAGCTGCGCGACCGACTTCAGCCAGAAGCCGTATTGCACCAGGATCGGCTCGTCCAGCTTGTAGCGCTTGCGGAACTTGGTGACGGCGTCCTCGACGTTGCTGCTGGTCTGCAGGCTCCCGCTCCCCGCGTCCCCCACCGCTCCGGCCGCGAGCGCCGCGGGATCTCCGGGCGCCAGGCGCATGATCGCGAACAGCAGGAGCGTGATCCCGATCATGGTCGGGAACATCAGGAGGACGCGTCGAAAGATATAGGATGCCACTGCGAATCGACCTCGAGTCTCAGGCTCCCGGCATGGGGCGCGTGCCGGGGGTTCCATCCTCGTAGTACATGTCGCGCAGCCGGTATCCTGGATCGAACTTATACAGCTTGACGCCCCGCAGATTCTTGTTGAAGGCGATCTTCCGCGGCACGTTCCAGCCGAAGAGGAATGGCTGCAGCTCGTAGACGCGGGCGTGCAGCTGATGCCAGAGCTGGTAGCGCTTTTCCGGATCCAGCTCCACGCGGATTTGATCGATCAGCTCGCTCGCCAGATCATCCTTGAAGTTCGCGTAGTTGCTGGTGCGCCGGCTGGGGTCCGCCTCGTCCTTGTGCCAACTTCCGTAGGGATCGGACTCGATTCCTTCCAGAACCCAGGCGAGGTTGGCCGCGTCGTAATCGCCGTCCAGGAGATGCTCGATGAAGGTGGCCCACTCGTACGGCTGGATGGTCAGCTGCACTCCGATCTTTTCGTACGACTCCTGCATCTTCTGGAGGAGCTTCTCGGAGGCCTTGTTCCCGCTCGGCATCAGCACCTCGATGCTCAGGTCCTGGCCGTCCTTGTCGACGATTCCGTTGGCGTCCCGGTCATACCAGCCCGCTTCCGTGAGGAGGCGCTGGGCGGCCTGGATGTCGTAGGGGAGGACTTTGACCTCGCGGTTGTACGCGGGCCCCAGACGGAAGGTGGAGAAGCTCGAGGGCAGGGCCAATCCTTCGTAATTGGTCCGGATCCAGTCCTGGACGTCGAAGGCGTAGGCGAGGGCGGTCCGCACCCTCACGTCCGAGAGATGTGGCTTGTCCAGGTTCCACACCGTGAAACCGATGCTCCCGGTGTAGGTGAACGCCTTGTAAAACTTCTCGGTGAAGGTGGGCTGCTGCGTGGCCGCGCCCATGAAGTCTTCCGACTTCACGCGATCGAAGATGTCGACCTCCCCGTTGAGGAGAGCCTGGAAGGCCAGGTTGTCGTCGTCGATGTGCCGCCAGCGCAGCACGTCCACGTATCCGGCATAGGCGGGATCTGGGTTCCAGAACTTGTCGAACTTCTGCGCCTCGAGGTATTGCCCGCGCTCCCAGGACGTCAGCTTATACGGGCCTAGTCCCACCCAGTTGATGTTGTGGGGATTGTCATTGATGTACGTCCCTTGCCGCTCGAGCGAAGCGTTGGGATCGTAGTCGGGATTGGTGGGATCGAGCAGATTGTAGAGATGGCTGGGAAGCTGGCAGAAGGAAAGATCGAAGGTCTGGAGAGCCTGGAAGTACTGCTTGTTGTAGAAGTAGCGAATGACGAGCGGCTCCACGATCTCCGCATGCCCGATCTCGTCGAAGACGAAGCGCTTCTCGTCGCAGTCGACGTTGGGATTCTTGTAGATCTGATAGGAAAAGAGCGCATCCTCCGCGTCGTACGTCTCGCCATCGTGCCAGAAGACGCCATCGCGGATCTTGAAGGTGAAGACGCTGCCTCGCGCGACCGACTCCACCTCGGCCATCGGCACCCGCGTCTCCGTGATCTTGTTGTAGGGGGAGCCGGAAGTGACCACATAGTCGGTTCCGTCTTCCGTGACAGTGCCATAGAGGATGTTGCTGTTGTCGTCCCCGCGCCCGCCCTGCTTGATGAGCGTGTCTTCGATCCAGTACTGCTCGGCCAGCTCCGGCTCGTAGTTCCAAGTCGAGGGATTGAACGTGAGGAGCCCGGCGTGGATATCGAAGTGGATCCAGCGGATCACGGCGGAGTTCTCGATCGCGAAGTTGAGGTTCGGCGGCTCCGAGGCGATGTGCTGAATGACCCGGCCGCCCAGCGCGGCTTTCACTTCCCGCTTGTCCGGATGGAATCGATCGGGAGTCGGCTCGGAGGGGCCGAGATCCTCGGCGGTGAGCCCCGCCTGGGCATATTCCGGATCGATGTCTCCCGTTTCGCGCGTCTGCGTTTCCGAATCGGCGCCTGGAGCGCTGTCTCCGGATCCACAGCCCCACGCGAAGAGGGCCACGGCTCCGATCAGCAGGGTGAATCGGTTCCGGAACAGGAGACAGGTCTGTGTCATGATGATCCTCGCGCGTAGTGTCTTCGAATTCACGAATGGAACGTCCGACCCGTGGAAGCGAGTCGGGCTGGGCGCATGCGTATTCATTCGGATGGCGGATCGCGGCCGGCAACGCGCGGGCCCGTCCATCCATGAGCTATGACGTTCCCGGCCAACCTGGCCAGGGTACTCGAAATGCGCCCGTCCGTCGAGATCGAGGACCCGTTCGGGAACACGAGTCGGCTCTCGGCGTGGGGCAACCCCGAAATTCCATCTGCGGTGAGGCGAACGAGCTTTCGGAGAGTTGGAGAGGGGACGATGCACTGGACTCGCATACCGACCGGTCCGCAGTGGCGGGAAACGGTGGCGGGGATCGCGGACGCTCCGGAAGTGGAACGGGTTCGGCTCGAAACCATCGCCGGGCTGCTCGATCGCGCCCGCGCGGTGGGAGAGTTCGATCGCGTGCGGATCGTGGGGTCGATCCTTCCCCTCCTCTCGGCGTGGGACGATCTCTATCCGTACCCTTCGGGGCTACGCGAGCACATGCAAGCGCTGTGGAACGTCGCGCTCCCCGCGATCCAATCGTCGGTGGTGGATCTCTTCGGCGGCGAGTATGCGGCGATTGCGGATCTGGTCCGATACCGCCATGTCACGTTCCAGCACATGGACTCCTCGATCGCGCTCTTGATCCATCACCAAACGACCCGCGTGACGGGAGGCGTGCATCTGCTCGAGCGCTCCGATCCCGACGACGCGCTGGAAAAGGTGGTCGCCGCGATGACGGAGCGCCTCCCCGGCGATTGGGTAGGCGAAGAAATGAAGGCGTATCTCTCCGGAGGCAACGCCCACACGAGAAACAGCGCCCTCGAGGATCTCGCCTCCGCGATCGCCGCGAGGAACATCCGGCCTCCCGAGCCGGTGCTGCTGCAGCGCCAGGGAGCGCAGGCTCCGCTCCACATGATGTTCGATCGCGTGACCGGCCGTTTCGCTCCGTTCTCTCCGGCTCTCGACCCGATCTCTCTGGGATTGCGCGCACGCGCCGATCAGAACCGTAGCCTCGGGCAGTCGCACGACCAGGAACCAGCGCTGCTCCAGCACATTCCGGGCGCCCGATGAGCCCGCATCCGCAAGATCGCGGGGCACCCAGAACTGTCCGCCGTGCACACCATCCGCTCCCGGGGGCGCAATGAGCTTGAATCCCATCGATCGCGTGGCCGAGATCGTGACGATCGGAGATGAGCTCCTCTCCGGGGAGACGGTCGACACCAACTCCTCTTACCTCGATGGGCTCCTCGAGAGGTGGGGCTGGATCGTGACCCGCCACTCCACCGTTCCCGACTCGGTGCCCGCGATCGCCGAAGCGATCCAGGAGGCGGCGCGGCGGGCATCCCTGGTGATCTCCTCGGGAGGCCTGGGACCGACGGAGGACGATCTCACCCTCGAAGGGTTGGGACGCGCCCTGGGTTGTCCGCTCGTTCTCCACCAGCCCACCCTCGATCGCATCAGACTTCGTTTCGAGAAGCGCGGCACGCCCATGACCCCCAACAACGAGCGCCAGGCGCGCGTGCCCGCGGTCGGCGAGGTGCTGCTCAACGAGGCGGGCACGGCGCCCGCGTTCCGCGCGCCGCTGCTGGGCGCGGACGTGTATGTGCTGCCCGGAGTGCCGGGCGAGGTGCGCTGGCTCGCGGAGAACATCCTGCGCGCGCGCCTCGATCGCGGCGCTCCGATCGTGCACCGCCGCACGCTCAAGTTGATCGGGTTCGGAGAGAGCCGGCTCGAGGACATGATTCAATCGGTCCGGGACGCGCACGCCGCGCGGGTCGTCTTCGGGTACCGGGCGCAAGCCGCCGAGGTCCACATCAAGTTGGCCGTGCGCGGGACCGACACCACGCCGATCGAACCGGCCGAAGCGAGAGATCGTCTCGATCGAGTCGAAGAGGATCTCGAGCAGCTTCTGGGCGAGGCGATCTTCGGAAAGGACGAGGACGAGATCGCGGGCGTGCTCGGAGGCGCCCTGATGAAAGCCGGCTCGTCGGTCGCCACGGCGGAATCGTGCACCGGCGGCTTGATCGCGGCGATGCTCACCGACGTGCCCGGCTCGTCCGCGTACTATCTCGGTGGCTATGTGACCTATTCGAACGAGTCGAAGTCCGAGCTGCTCGGAGTTCCTGCCGCCACGATCTTGCAGCATGGGGCCGTGAGCGACGAGACCGCGCGCGCGATGGCCGAAGGAGTGCGCGCGCGTTTTCAGTGCGACTGGGGAATCGGAGTCACCGGCATCGCGGGCCCGGGCGGGGGCACGCCCGAAAAACCGGTCGGCACCGTCAATCTGGCCATCGCCGGACGAGGCTCCATCTGGTCGCGCCGCCTCTCGCTCTTCGGCGACCGCTCCGCGATCCGTCTCAGCACCGCCCGCATCGCCCTCGACCAGCTCCGCCGCCAGCTCCTTCGGTGAGTGACCAAAAAACGACATCGGGCCGATCCTTCCGCAGAAGAGATCGACCCGATGCGATCGTGCGACTCCCGACAGGGATCCCATGCTCGGTACGCGCCGGGATTTATCGTCCGAGCCGTGACCTGAGCCGACAGTCGCAACGTGATGCTTCTCGTCTTCCTCGCCCGCGCCCCGATGCGCTGGCAAGATGGACGATCTACCCGATCAGCTTCCCGGCGCGTGCTCCGCGTTCTCCTTCGACATCTCGGTGGAAGCATGCTCCAACATGTGCTGGCCGATGTAGCGCGCGAGCACGTCCGCGGGCATCGCCGCCAGCGTGAGGCTCAGCTCGTGCTTCTCTCCCGCGCGCGTCACGGTGTACTTGACCGAATGACCGGGCTTGGATTCGGCGCGCATCTTCTTCAGCGCTTCCTCATTTCCGTCGTTGAATTCCACGCCATTCATCGCGACCAGAAAGTCTCCCGGCTTCATCCCCCCGGTTTCGGCGGGGCTTCCGGGAACCACCTTCAAGATTTCCATGACTCCGGCCTCGTCGATATTCATCTCGATGCCGATCCATCCCGAGTCCTTCATCCTGGTCGCCATGTAGTCCAGACATTCCTGGGTGTTCGCGGTGCACTTGCCTTCCCCGGCCCACGCGACGGTGGTGGAGGCCAAGAGCGCCATGCTGATCATGAGCAAACGATTCCGCATGGTGAGAGCTCCCTGATTTCGAGAGGTTGTCCGGCTGCGACGCCCCCGGCCGGTCGATCGCGTGACACGATGGTAGTACGGGGGCGCGCAAAGACGCGGTAAAAACGCCGTCAAAGATGTATCCAACTTGTAAACGCCGCCCTCCAGGCTGCACTGGTGCGGTTCATGGCACCTGCGGCCCGATGCGATGCATCCGACTTGCAAACGCCGCCCCTCCAGGCCGTGCAATGTCCCGGATGGGCTTTGGCCGACAGCGCGGCACCCGTCGCCCGGACGACTCCCAGCGAGCGCCACCCTCTTCGCCATGCGACGAGCAAAGGTTCCGCCCGGCTGATGTGCGATAAGATCGCCAGCAAGAGGTTTGGCAAGGAGCCGATGATCACTTCCCGAATCAAGCGGACGCTCGGCACGCCATCGGCACTCGCCGTGGGCCTCCTCATGGTCGTCGGTTCGCTTCTCATCCTCCTCGTCTTCCAATACAACTGGCTCCGCCACGTGGAGCGCGTCTCCGCATTTGCCTATCGCGCCACGCTTCATGGCTATCTCGACGCCGTCTCCCAGGAGGTGGAACAGTTCTACCGCGGCGCGGCGGAACGCCTGCTCGAGGTCCCGTCGGAGTACTTCGTCGAAAAGCGGACCGATGAGGTCGCTTCGCTCTGGAGCGCGGAACCGGAGCCGGGGATCCGCCAGCTCTTTTTGGTGGACTACACGCGCGATCCCTACGGGAACCTTCTCATCTACGACCACGAGCAGGGACGCCTGCTCAGTCCGCTCGCATCCGACGAAACGATGGCGATCATCGTGGCCTGCAGCACCTGGCAGCTCATGGGAATCCGCGGCGTGCCGATCTCGCAGGCGGGACTGCGCGTGGACGAGCGCGATCCGAAGAACCGCATCGTCTTCCGTCCCATCGTGGACGGTTCCTACCAGCTGGTGGGCGCGGCCGGGATGATCCTCGACGTCGACTACCTCGAGACATCCCTGGTGCAGGCAGTAGCAGCGCGCGTCCTGCCGAGCGAGACCGCCGGAGCGTTCTGTCTCGTGGTGAGCGATCCTGACGGACGCATCGTTTTCCGAGGCTGCGACGAGGATCGCTTCGCCGCGCAAGCGCAGCTTCCCGGCCCGAACGAGGCCGATCCCGCGCGGGTCTTGGGCACGCGCGAGGCGCCGGTGGTCAGCTCGATGAATCTCGATTTCGTGTTCACCGACTGGACGCTCACGCTCCTGCGGATCGGCGACTCGCCCGCGGAATGGGCGCGCGCCAATCTTCGCTTCAACCTGATCCTCTCGATCGTGATTTCCGCAGTTTTGCTGGGTGGGGTCGTGCTTGCAGCGCGCGCCCATTC
>CAMPIC010000136.1 GCA_946886185.1 uncultured bacterium | reverse complement strand
CTCATGATGCAGCTGGGGGCGGAAGCGGTCTTCGTCGGCTCCGGGATTTTCAAGTCGGACGATCCGGAGACGCGCGCGCGCGCGATCGTGCAGGCGGTGACCCACTTCGACAATCCGAACATCCTCACGGAAGTTTCCGAGATGTGCGGCGACGCGATGCGAGGAATCGAGTCGGGCAAGCTTCCCGAAGAGCTGCGTCTCCAGGGCCGCGGCTGGTAAGGGACCGGGCGTCTATGGAGCCGCAGTCCGAGCGACTCGGAAACAGTGGATGGCGCGCGGAGAGACGGTGGCTTCCGGTCAGGTTCGCATGGAGGAAGTCGTGAGCTCTGTGAGGATCGGCGTGCTCGCCCTGCAGGGCGACTTTGACGCGCACCGCCGCGCGCTCACGCGAGCGGGCGCCGAGGTGCGGGAGGTCCGCCGTCCCGAACATTTGGAGGACCTGGACGCGCTTGTTGTCCCGGGAGGGGAGAGCACGGCGCTGCTCCGGCTGCTCGCGCCCCGCCGGATGGACGAGGCCATCGTCGAGTTCCATCGAAAGGGAGGCGTGCTGCTCGGCACCTGCGCGGGACTCATCCTGTTCGCGACCGAAGTCGGATCGCCCGCTCAACGCAGCCTCGGTTTGATCGATGTGACAGTGGACCGCAATGCATTCGGCCGCCAGATCGACAGCTTCGTGGATCACGGCCGCCTCGAGCTGGGAGATCGTTCGCTCGAGTCGGAAATGGTCTTCATCCGGGCCCCGCGGATCCGGCGGGTCGGCCCCGGCGTTCGAGTCCTCGGCGTCTGGGGCGACGAACCGGTCCTGGTTCGCGAAGGCCGGGTGTTCGGAGCCACCTTCCATCCGGAACTCAGCCCCGAGAGCCCGTTTCCCGCGTGGTTCGTGGAGGAAGTCGCCCGCATCCGATCCGCACGGTAACTTCGGCGGCGTCGACCCAGCCCATTACCGCCTCGGATCCGACTCCATCCACCGTTCGTCCGTCACCTCTCTCTTCGTCTGGCGTCGGATAGCGGAGGGTGTCCACCGTTCTGGAAACCCGGTGGTCCTCCAGGGGCCGTCTGCCTACATCGCCGCCTCCTGGCGAGATCCTCTGTAACCCTTCCTCGTCTACACCCGTAGATGCCCCGGGCTTCAGCCGGGCGAAGCCGCTGGAACAGATCAGGCCTCAGATCAGTCGAGGGCATGCGGATAGGGGAGGGCGCAAGTCTCGCTCCGCCAACCATCCGCGCCCCGCCCGGAGCTTTAATCGTGGAAACACAGGGTCCGATCGAACGCTTGCCGACCGGGATTCGTCCTACCCAACGAATCGAGGGAGGCTCCGTGGGGGGAAGGGCGTTGGAGACCATGACCGACGATCAATTGGTTGCCCTTTCCCAGCGCGGCGATCTGGAAGCGTTCAACCAGCTCGTCCAGAGATGGGAGACGTCGCTCTATCGATTCATCCGCCGTACGGTCGGAAATCCTGACGAGGCGCGCGACCTCTGCCAGGAGGCGTTGACTCGCGGATTCCAGAACATCGAGCGCTTGCGGGATGGATCGAAGTTCAGAGCCTGGATCCACCACATCGCGCTCAATCTCTGCCGCGACAAGTTTCGCTCGCAACGATCTCGCACCGAGCTGAGATCGCTCGACGAGCTCAGCGCGGAGGAGCTGCAGGAGGCGACGCAGGACGCGCGGCCACTCGCTCCGGATGCGACGGTGTCGCGCGCGAGCCTTTCGGATTTACTGGGAGGAGCGCTGCAGAGGTTGCCGGTGGATCAAAGGACCGCCATCGTGCTGCGGGAGTATCACGGATTCAATTCGGAGGAGATCGGGGAGATCACTGGAGTCCCCGCCGCGACCGTCCGCACGCGGATCTTCTACGGGTTGAAATCGATGCGCCGATCCTTCCAGGAACGCGGCCTCTCCGACCTCGAGATGCTGCAAGGAGACGAGTAGTCATGAAAGATCCGCTCGACCCTCGCATCGACATGATGATGTCGTCGCTCTACGGAGAGCTCTCCGATGAGGACGAGGCGCGATTCCGAGCAATGCTGGAGAAAGACTCGGCACTCCGGGCCGAATGGGAAGACCTGCGCGCGACTCGCCGTCTCCTGAGCAGCTGGGATCTGGAAGACCGCGCTCCCAGCTTCGTGCTGCTCCCCGCGGAGGAGGCCGCGCGTCAGCAGGCCACTTCCATGCCGGAGCCACCTCCTCCGCGGAACTTCTGGTCCGCATTGGGCGAGGGTTGGCGACGTCACACCGCGATGACGGGATGGGCCGTGGCGGCAGCCGCCGTGCTGCTCGCCGTCCTGGCGTTCGCGGAGTTCCGAGTCCAACTGCTCGATGGCGGAATCGCGTTCCGCTTCGGTCCTCCCAGCGCCGAGCGGATCGAGAAGACGCAGGAGCAGATGCTCCCGAACGGGCAGTCTCCTTCGAAGGGGCAGCGTTCGGACGTGCAGAATCCGTCGCACGGGCTGCCGGCGACGGCAGATCGAGAGACGGACGGAGTCTCCGTCCCCGCGCAGAGCGACCTGGCCGACAACGAACCGTGGATGGCGAGCGGAGCGGACTCCACTCGCATTCAACTGACGCGTGACATGGGCAATCCCGATGCGCCGCTCACGCGCGGAGAGTTCGACGGGTACGCCAACGCCATGGCCAAGTTGATCGCCGCGATCCAGGACCAGAACGAGTACAATGCCCAGGAGAATCAAGAATTCATCATGTTCATGCGGACGATGTACGAAGGCCTCAACGAGAAGCAGTCTCAGGACTACTACGATCTGCGTGGGCGGATCGAGGCGGTGCGCTACGGATTGGACGAGGTGGAGACCACGACCAACGATCGCTTCGACTCAATCGACCTCTCGCAGGGGCGATCGCTGACCCCTCAGGGGAGCTGGCGCGCTCCGTCGCGCTCCGACGCTGATTCCAGCCATGTCGGTGAGGATGGGAGAGAGGAATGAATCGCTTCCAGACCGCCAGAGCTGGCCAGCTCTGGCTGGGGGCGCTGGTAGGCTTCCTCCTCGTGACCTCCTACTCCGGCGTTCTCGCGCAGGATCGTTCCAGTTCCCGGAAAGCGCTGAAGCAGATCAGCGTCATGGAGCAGATCCTCGACCAGGTGCTCATCGAGAGCCCCAACTTCCTCGTTCCCGGTCGCGGAAATGCCCGCGGGATCTTCCTGGAGGAATTCGGAGTCCTGCTCACCTTCGAAGCGTCCCTCGTGCAGCGTGATTGGGACGACTGGAATTGGAAGAACGAGTTCAAGATCGAGAAGGATGAGAACGGCGAGCGCATCATCGTGATCCCCGATCCCGGCGAGGATGGCGACGCAGAGGATGAAGACTCGGGCAAGGACAGCCGCCGCCGGCCGAGCGAGGCGCGCCTCTACGAAGGAGGCAAGGAAGAGATCGAGGAGATGATCCTCGACTACGGGAGCACTCTCAGCACCCTCGACGATTCACACTGGATCGCCGTCGCCGCGTTCCTCAAGGACAGCGATTACTTCCTCGACAACCGGATCTCCCGCCTGGTGATCCGCGCCCGCATGAAGGACATCCGCGACTACGACGCGGGGAACCTCTCCGAAGACGACATGCGCGCGAAGCTGATCGAGGAAGAGTATTAGACGCCGAGATCGACATGTCTGGTCGCTCGAGGGAGCGAAAGTGCATTGGATTAAGCTCGCGAAGCTACTGTGGGCCTCTCCCTGCTCTGCGATCGGGGTCGCTCTCGCGGCCTTGCCGCTGTCGGCCGGTGGCAAAGCCAAGTGGTCTGCGGGGGCGCTGGAAGTCACTTATCGATGCAGCCTCGCCCGGTGCGGCAAGCTCGCACGTGAGCTGCCGTTCCGCGGCATCGTTTTTGGCCATGTCATCCTGGCGGTCACGAGTGACGAGCTCGTACTCATCGGTCCTCATGAGCGAATCCATGTCGAGCAATACGAGCGTTGGGGTCCACTGTTCTTCCTCATTTACGCGGTGTCTAGTCTCTGGCAGCTCGCAAGCGGGCACAGCCCGTATTGGCACAATCACTTCGAAGTCCAGGCGCGTGAGCGCAGCAGCGCGGTGCATCGCATGACCCGCGACGCCTGACCACCGCTACTCTGCCTCGCGCGACGCAGCCGTTTCAAAGGTCAAGGGGATCTCCACGACGTGGATCGGCGAACCGTCCTTCGCAGAGTATTCGAACACCACGAGTAAACCTGCGCCGGACGCCGCTGCCGGAAAAGGAATCTCCGCGTCGAATGTTCCCCTCGTTCCGGATCCAGAGGTCGCCATCATCGGCGCCTCCACGAGCACTGAGTCATCGGCCGAAACAATCCGTACCATGAACGCGGCCTCGAAGGTATTCGCCGTGCCCCGGATGCGAAGCGGACTCGTGACCGAGTCCCCCGGACATGGAGACTCTAGGAGGATCGCTGGCGTCACCTGCTCATAGTCACCCCGCGTCTGCGGCGTGCCGATCAGGATGCCCGCGCCGCCCAAGGTAGTCACGGGGACGCCTTCGATTCGGAACAACACTCGCTCCACGGTAGGAAATTGAGTGAGCGTGTAGACGACTTGCGCGAGCCGCATCGTCATCGAGAGGACACCGCCGCCTGAGTCGTATTCGTCGCTCAGATCGACGGTTGCTGTGCCTCCATGGACGGTCAGACCGCGGAGATCGGTGCCAGTCGGAATCGTGGATCCCAAGCCATACCTCGTCTCCTCTGGTGTGGGACCGGAAAGCAGTTCACGAATCGCAGCGCTGGCCACCGCTTTGGTGGCTGGGATCAGACGAGTAGCAACGCCGATCTTCTCGCCACGAGCGAAGTACACCAGGATGGAAACTGGGCTGGGCGTCGTACCGGCATCGGTGCTCACGGTGTCGGTGCTCACGGTGTCGGTGCTCACGGTGTCCTCGCCCCATACTTCTTCCTCCGCCTGTTTGTCGTTCCGCTCGCAAGCACCACCTCCGAGCAACAATGCGACCGCGAACGGGATCGGCAGCAGGGGCCGCATACACCCATGCACCAAGGACGCGATCGCAGGATTCGGCGTCCGTGGAAAGGCACACCGAAACACTAGTTGGAACAAGGTGAGTTCCAGTTCCGGTGAGTCCGCATGCGTCCGCTCGTAGTCGAGTTATTCATGAATGGTCACCTCCAGCGAATCATCGAAATCCGAAAGCGAACGGGGCCAGAATCTGACCGCCAGGGTCACAGTGTGCTCATCGGCCTTTATCCATTCGAATCGGATGCCCGGAGATCTCCCTATCCAACAAAGACCACTCCTACCGTCGCACGCCAGAACCGACCCAGACGTCAGAGTCGGAAAGACTTCGGGATTGGGCAGCCCGTAAGGATCAAAGGGTTGTTCTGGCCACGCCCTGAATCGTAGTTTGAATTCTCTCAGATCTGCCCGCATAGCAGCCGCGATGGAGTCGATAACGCAGATCCATGCATGTCTCCGTAAAGCATCCATTGGGTCCACTCGCTTCGCGATGTTCGATCGCTCGGACTCCTCCAACTCAGACGCGACGACGTTGATGGCGATTTCGAGGCGTGCATCCAATCGAGTCGACATGGGGAAGACTCCACCACCACCAGGCTCGCAATTTCCTCCTGATTCGGGTAGTGGGAGTGTCCTTCGGCCACGCTGAAGCTGCAGCCGCCCATCAGGGCAAGAGCGATTAGGCAAGGTGTCTTACTCATCGGCGACCAATGACGATGAACCGGACCGGGTTCATCGGAGACTTGGCTAATATGCGAACTGCCTATCTGACAGATCGGGTTCAACGCGTCGCTCCGGAACCCGGTCCGTTTCAGGAAGGGTTTTCGCGCGCGCACCACTCCAGCAGCGGGAGCGACTGGCACGGATTTCTCGCGCACCGCTCCCGGAGCGGGAGTGCCTGGCATGGTTTTCTCGCACACCACTCCCGGAGCGGGGGTGCCTGGCACGGATTTCTCGCGCACCACTCCCGCAGCGGGAGTGACGGCACGGGTTATGTGCGCACCACTCACGGAGCGGGAGCGACCGGCACGTCTTTCGCGCGCGTCAGTGAGATGGTTGCTTGAAATCTCCACGGACCGGTCTCGTTGAAGTCCTCGGGAATGTCGGCTTGTATCTCGGAGTAGCCTTCTTTGCGAAGCGCAGCGCTCCGTCCGAGACAAGTCCGGGACCCATGTCGATTTCGAACTCTCCCGCGGAATCGGTTTGTCCCACCAATTCACGCTGCTCGCCGAAAACATAGTGGATGTCCACGTTGGACAGCGGCATCCCCGTTTCAGATTCCAGTACGGTCCCGTGAAGGACCGTACCAACTTCGCGTGGAGGCTTCGACGGCGAGGAACCGCACGATGGGAGAGAGCAAACGATGGAGAGGCAGGCTCCGAGAATCAGAAGTGACGTCGCAGGCGGCCGTGAGAACATGGTATGTACCTCCATTAGAGTAGCTCGAATTGGCGCCTCGGCGCGTTCTCGAGTCGTAACGCCTTGAGCGCGACGGAAGAGAGTCCGATCGAATCGAGCTCGGCATCGGTTGCCAGCTGATAATCGGCCCTGTTCGGCGCGTGGATGATGGTCCCGCTCCACACGGCGAACCGGATTCGATGGTGCGTGATCGAATGGCGGAACGAGCCGATGGCCCGCGCGCCGACCACGCGAGTTCGAGCCTCCGATCCTGCCGGTTCCGCCGAACTCGACGATTGAGTTCGGGCGCCGTATGTCTTCCCTCGGCTCTTCACGCTCGCCGAGCTCGAAACGGATGATGAGGTCCAGCTCTCGATCGCCGCGAGAGGATCGGATCGGCGGGCAGAGCTCTTCGCGTCTGCCCTCGCAGGCGCCACATCGGTACTGAGCGACACCACCGGCGGGATCCACAGATGCGGGATGAGATTCCACCGGCCGCGTTCCAGCAAGAGTCGCCCGCGCGAGTCCCGAAGCAGCAGGATGGCCAGCTCGAGCTGGACCGTCTCCTTGCGAGGTACGGGCCGCGGGTACGACTCCGGATCACGATCCGGAATCATCGCGCACATCGATCGAACTGGACAGGAAGGGCATCGCGGCGCGCGGGGGGTGCAGACGGTGGCGCCCAGCTCCATCATCGCCTGGTTGTGATCGCCGGGATTCGCCTGCGTGAGGAGACGATTGGCGAGCGCGGAAAACGTTTTCGCGGCGGAAGCGGAGTCGCGAAATGGCGTGGCGTCGGCC
>CAMPIC010000135.1 GCA_946886185.1 uncultured bacterium | reverse complement strand
CATGAGCAAGGAGAAGTTCGAGAGGACGAAACCCCACGTGAACGTGGGGACGATCGGGCACGTGGACCATGGGAAGACGACGCTGACGGCGGCGATCACGATGGTGCTGGCGACGAAGAACAGCAAGGTGTCAGTCCGTTCGTTCGACTCGATCGACAAGGCTCCGGAAGAGAAGGCTCGCGGGATCACGATCGCGACGGCGCACGTGGAGTATGAGACGGAGAACCGTCACTACGCGCACGTGGACTGTCCTGGGCACGCCGACTATGTGAAGAACATGGTGACGGGCGCGGCGCAGATGGACGGAGCGATCCTGGTGGTGTCGGCGGCGGACGGTCCGATGCCGCAGACGCGCGAGCACATCCTCCTGGCTCGTCAGGTGGGGGTTCCCTACATCGTGGTCTTCCTGAACAAGGTGGACATGGTGGACGACCCGGAGATCATCGAGTTCGTGGAGTGGGACGTGCGCGACCTGCTCAAGCAGTACGAGTTCCCCGGTGACGAGATTCCGGTGGTGAAGGGTTCGGCGCTGAAGGCGATGCAGAACCCGGGCGATCCCACGGCGGCCGGCCCGATCCTGGAGCTGATGAAGGCGGTGGACGACTACATCCCGACGCCTGTGCGCGCGATCGACCGTCCGTTCCTGATGCCGGTGGAGGACGTTTTCTCCATCACCGGCCGCGGAACGGTGGCGACGGGTCGAGTGGAGCGCGGCAAGATCAAGGTGGGCGACAAGGTGGAGCGCGTGGGCATCCGCGAGACCAAGGAAGTGGTGGTCACGGGCGTGGAGATGTTCCGCAAGCTGCTCGACGATGCGCAGGCAGGCGACAACGTGGGTCTCCTGCTGCGCGGAATGGACAAGGAAGACATCGAGCGCGGAATGGTGCTGGCGGCTCCCAAGAGCATCACGCCGCACAAGAAGTTCAAGGGCGAGGTGTACGTCCTTTCGAAGGATGAGGGCGGCCGGCACACGCCGTTCTTCAACGGCTATCGTCCGCAGTTCTACTTCCGGACGACGGACGTGACGGGCGTGGTGACGCTTCCGGAAGGACGCGAGATGGTCATGCCGGGTGACAACGTGGGCGTGGCGGTGGATCTGATCACGCCGATCGCGATGGAAAAGGAGCTGCGCTTCGCCATCCGCGAAGGCGGCCGCACCGTGGGCGCCGGCGTCGTCGCCGAAATCGTCGAGTAACCGGGGAGTCAGCGTGGCTGTTCAGCGGATCAAAATAAAGCTCAAGTCGTACGACCACTCGGTGCTCGACCGTTCTGCCGGCGAGATCGTGAAGACGGCCAAGCGGACCGGCGCGATCACTGCCGGACCGATTCCGCTTCCGACGAAGCGAACGATCTACACCGTGAATCGTTCGCCGCACGTCGACAAGAAGTCGCGCGAGCAGTTCGAGATGCGCGTGCACAAGCGCCTCATCGAGATCACCCAGTCGTCGCAGCAGACGATGGATGCGCTCATGAAGCTCGAGCTGCCCGCCGGCGTCGACATCGAGATCAAGCTGTAAAGCGAAGCCGTGATTCCGCCGGGGTTCCGGCGCGGATCACGAGCGAGAGGGTCGGCAACGACCTGCGAGGGAGATGGCGGTCATGATTGGTCTGATTGGGCGAAAGCTCGGAATGACCCAGGTGTTCACCGAGGACGGAGCGCTCGTTCCGGTGACGGTGATCGAGGCGGGCCCCTGCCCGGTCGTCCAGGTCAGGACGAAGGAGCAGGACGGCTACGAATCGATCCAGGTCGGTTTCGAGGAAGTGAAGGAGCGGAGGATCAACAATCCGCGCCGCGGCCATCTGAAGAAGCACGGCGCGCAGCCGATGCGCTTCCTGCGCGAGTTTCGCGTCGATCCGGGCCACGAGTTCAAGTCCGGCGACGTGCTCACGATCGCGGGGCTGGAAGTCGGCACGCACATCGACGTGATCGCCAAGAGCAAGGGCCGGGGATTCCAAGGCGTGGTCAAGCGCCACGGCTTTCACGGTGGTCCCGCCTCGCACGGCAGCAAGACCGGAGATCTCCCGGGATCGGTCGGACAGAGCGCCTGGCCCAACCGCGTCTTCAAGGGCAAGAAGCTGCCCGGCCACATGGGCGACAAGCAGGTCACCGCTCTCAATCTTCGAGTGGTGAAGATCGACACCGATCGCAACCTCGTGCTCGTGCGAGGCGCGGTTCCGGGCCCGACCAACGGTCTGGTCACGATCCGCCCGGCGATCAAGAAGAAAGGAAAGTAGGCCATGGCGACCGCTCAGCTGAAAGATCCCTCGGGGGCCGACAAGGGCACCGTCGATCTGCCGGCCGAGATCTTCGAGTCGAAGATCAACCGCCACGTGATGTGGCAGGCCGTCGTGAACTATCAGCAGAACCAGCGTCAGGGGACGGTCGAGACCAAGACCCGCGCCACCGTTTCCGGAGGAGGCGTCAAGCCCTGGCGCCAGAAGGGAACGGGCCGCGCGCGCTCCGGATCGACCCGGACCGTCGTCTGGGCCGGCGGACCTCCGACCAAGGGCCCGCATCCGCGCGACTGGTACGCGCGCCTTCCCAAGAAGGTGCGGAGCCTCGCGCTCAAGTCCGCTCTGACCGTGCGGGCGAAGGACGGCAAGGTGACGGTGCTGACCGGATCCGGAATCACCGACGGACGGTCCAAGGAAGTGGCGCAGGTGCTGCGCAGCCTCGGGCTCGACGATCAGAAGTGCCTGCTGGTGATAGAGGGACACGATCCCAAGGTGATCCAGGCGGGCCGGAACATCGCTCGCTTCAACACGACCAACGCCCAGCAGGTCAACGCCTACGAGGTGCTCTGGGCCGACCATGTGCTCGTGACCCAGGCGGCCATCGATGCGCTCGTGGAGGTGCGGTCATGAAAGCTTCGTTCAAGGACGCGCGCGCGATCATCCGCCGCCCCATTCTCAGCGAGAAGGGCACGCGCCTGCGCATGAGCGAGAATACCTATCTGTTCGCGGTCGATCGCAGCGCCAACAAGCTCGAGATCGCCGCGGCCGTGGAAGAGATCTTCAAGGTCAAAGTCATGGGCGTGCGGACCATCAATCTGAAGGGGAAGCCTCGGCGCACCCGGACGATCGTCGGCCATCGTTCCGATTGGAAGAAGGCCGTGGTCACGCTCGAGAAGGACCAGACCATCGACGTCTTTGATCAGGTGTCCTGAAGTCCTGATTACGGAGAACGATCAGAATGGGATTGAAGAAGTTCAAACCGACGACCCCCTCGCTCCGCTTCAAGACGGTCTCCGATTTTTCGGAGATCACGAACTGCGAGCCGGAGAAGTCGTTGATGGAGCCGCTCAAGAAGACGGGCGGGCGAAACAACCACGGCCGCGTCACCTCCTGGTGCCGCGGCGGCGGCCACAAGCGCCGGTATCGGATCATCGACTTCCGGCGCGAGAAGCTCGGGATCCCGGCCAAGGTCGCTTCGATCGAATACGACCCGAACCGCTCCGCGCGGATCGCGCTGCTCCACTACGTGGACGGTGAGAAGCGCTACATCGTGGCGCCTCTGGGACTCGAAGTGGGCCACGAGCTCGTCTCCGGTCCCGACGTCGAGGTGAAGAGCGGCAACGCCATGCCGCTGCAGTCGGTCCCGCTGGGAACAGCGGTGCACAACCTGGAGCTCATCCCCGGCAAGGGGGCGCAGGTGGCCCGCACCGCGGGGGCGGAGTGCCAGGTGATGGCGAAGGAAGGGCGCTTCGCGACCGTGCGCCTCCCTTCCGGCGAGATGCGGATGTTCGACACTCGCTGCTACTGCACGATCGGCAAGGTCGGCAACATCGATCACGAGAACGAAGTGGTCGGCAAGGCCGGCAAGAGCCGCTGGTTGGGACGCCGCCCCTCGGTGCGGGGCGTGGCGATGAACCCGATCGATCACCCCATGGGGGGTGGAGAAGGCAAGACCTCCGGAGGCCGGCACCCATGCACGCCATGGGGCAAGGCCACCAAGGGTCTGAAGACGCGGAAGAAGAAGTCCTCGGACAATCTCATCGTTCGTCGGCGGAAGAAGTAGAACCTGACCTAGCGCGCTCGCGAGAGCGTGGTAGCGGTCGGAGGCGTTGGTTTTCATGGCGCGTTCAGTAAAAAAGGGACCCTTCGTGGAGTTCAGCCTCCAGACGAAGGTCCAGGAGATGAACCGGTCCGGAGACAAGCGGGTCATCCGCACCTGGGCCCGCCGGTCCACGATCACGCCCGATTTCATCGGGCACACGATCGCGGTCCACAACGGCAACAAGTTCATCCCGATCTACATCTCGGAGAACATGGTCGGCCACAAGCTGGGAGAGTTCGCGGCCACGCGCACCTTCCGCGGCCATGCCAAGTCCGACAAGTCCACGTCGGTTCGCTGAGAGAGCGAGGGAGAGTACGGCAATGCAGTCCAGGGCAGTCGCAAAGTACGTGCGGGTCTCGCCGCGTAAAGCGGACGCGGTCCTCGCGCTCATTCGCGGGCTCGAAGTGAGTCGGGCGCAGGAGCTGCTCGCCTTCACCACCCGTCCGATCGCGGTGCAGATCGGCAAGGTGCTGAAGTCGGCGGTCGCCAACGCCACCCAGAAGGACGAGGGTCTGGATCCGGAGACCTTGAAGGTCAAGATGGCGGTCGCGGGAGCGGGACCGACCATGAAGCGGATCGAGTATCGCGCCCACCGTCGGGCCAACCGCATCCTCAAGCGGATGAGCCACATCACCATCGTGGTAGGGGACGATTGAAGCATGGGACAGAAGACACATCCGATCGGATTTCGCCTCGGCGTCATCAAGACGTGGGACTCGCGCTGGTTTGCCAACCGCGACTACTCCGACCTGCTCAAGGAAGACCTCTTCATCCGGAAGTATCTGAACCGGCGTCTTCCCAACAGCGGGATCTCGAAGATCGTGATCGAGCGGCGCGGCGGCACCAAGATCGAGATCACGGTGCACACGGCGAAGCCGGGGATGGTGATCGGTAGGAGCGGCGCGCAGGTCAATCAGCTGCGGGACGAGCTCCAGCACATCACCAAGCGCGAGGTGTTCATCGACATCAAGTCGATCGACAACCCCGATCTGGATGCGCGGCTCGTCGCGGAGAACATCGCGCGGCAGCTGGAAGGCCGCGTCTCGTTCCGGCGCGCGATGAAGAAGGCGGTTTCCTCCACCATGCGCTCGGGCGCCCAGGGAATCCGCGTGCGCGCGGGCGGGCGGCTCGGCGGAGCGGAAATGGCGCGCGTCGAGGCGTACCGCGAAGGACGGGTCCCGCTGCACACCCTGCGCGCGGACATCGACTTCGCGACCGCCACCGCGGTCACGACCTACGGCTCGATCGGAGTGAAGGTATGGATTTTCCTGGGCGAGGTGCTGGGCGCGGACGATGCGCAGCCGGCCGGCGCGGGAGCTCCGCCGGCGGGGCGTGAGGGTGGCCGCCCGATGCGGCGAGGCGCCTGAGGCAGCGGGGATGAAGAAGTAAACATGGACCGATGCGGTCTCGATCGCAGGCGGCCGGCCGACGAAGTCGATGGCGAGTTGACGAGATCACGATGAGGATAGCGACGCTATGTTGATGCCAAAGAGGACCAAGTTCCGCAAGATGATGCGCGGTCGCATGACCGGGCTCGCCTATCGCGGTAGCTCCCTGTCTTTCGGCGAGTACGGTCTCAAGTCGCTCGATCCGGCCTGGTTGACCAGCCGGCAAATCGAGGCGGCGCGAGTCGCGATCAACCGCCACGTCAAGCGCGGCGGCAAGATGTGGATCCGGATCTTCCCGGACAAGCCGATCACCCAGAAGCCCGCGGAGACGCGCATGGGCAAGGGCAAAGGCTCGCCGGAGCATTGGGTCGCGGTGATCAAGCCGGGACGGATCCTCTTCGAGCTCGAGGGAGTTCCGGAGAAGCTGGCGCGAGAGGCCTTGGAACTGGGTGCGCAGAAGCTCCCGATCCGGACGAAGTTCGTCGTCCGTGCCATGCACTAGGAGATCAGATGGCGACTGAACGAATGGAAGATCTGCGGAGCTCCTCGGAAGCCGAGCTCGAGCGGCGGCTGGGCGAACTGAGCGAGGAGCGGTTCAATCTCCGCTTCCGCAACTCGATGAAGCAGCTGGAGAATCCGCTGCTCATCCGCCAGAACCGGCGGACCATCGCGCGGGTCAAGACGTTGTTGGCAGAGAGACGCCGAGCGGCGGCGGGGCGGGAGGCTTGATGGCGGACTCGAGGCCGATGCGGAAGACACGCGAGGGCGTCGTGGTCAGCAACAAGATGGACCGGACGGTGGTGGTGGCGCAGAAACGGCGCGTGCCGCACCCGTTGTACAAGCGGTACATCACGGTGACCAAGAAGTTCTACGCCCACGACGAGGGGAACGAGTGCGGGATCGGCGATACCGTCCGGATCATGGAAACCCGCCCTCTGAGCAAGCTCAAGCGCTGGCGAGTCGTCTCGGTTCTCGAGAAGGCTCGGTAGGAGGGCTCCAGGCGCCATGATTCAGACACAGACCATGCTCACCATTTCGGATAACTCGGGCGCGCGCCGCGCGATGTGCATCCGGGTGCTGGGCGGATCGCGCCGCCGTTATGGGCGCGTCGGCGACATCATCGTGGTAGCGATCAAAGATGCGCTGCCCGGCGCCAACGTGAAGAAGGGGGACGTGGCCCGCGCGGTCATCGTCCGCACCAAGAAGGAGATCCGCCGCAAGGACGGTTCCTACATCCGCTTCGATCAGAACGCCGCGGTCCTGATCGACGCGAACAAGGAGCCGCGCGGGACGCGCATCTTCGGCCCGGTGGCGCGCGAGCTGCGTGAAAAAGAGTTCATGAAGATCGTGTCTCTCGCCCCGGAAGTGATCTGAAGCGAAACCGGAGAGGAAGCGGAACCGGAGAGCGCTGAGATTTACCGGCGGCGCCGCCGGCACGGCAACGATCGATCTAGCGATCCGGCGAGAGAGCGGAACGAGAGCGTGACAGGAGCAAGAGGATGAAGATCCGTACCGGAGACAAAGTGATCGTCATCGCCGGCAACGACAAGGGCGAGACGGGCAGGGTCACCTGGGTGGCGGCGGATTCGCAGCGGGTCATCGTGGAAGGGATCCGGCGAGTCAAGCGGCACACCAAGCACCGGCCAGGGGTGATGGCTGCGGGGGGCATCATCGAGAAGTCGGCCCCGATCCACGTTTCCAACGTGGCTCTCATCGACAAGGACGGAAACCCCACGAGGGTCCGTCACGAGCGCCAGGAAGACGGCACCAAGGTG
>CAMPIC010000134.1 GCA_946886185.1 uncultured bacterium | reverse complement strand
GAGCACGAGTGAATCCGGCGGAAATGAATCAGGTCGGGACGGGAGGCGTCGTCGTCGCCGTCGAGGCGGTTCGGCGTCGCCGCGTTCCGAACGAGGATCTGATTCGAACGAGTCCACCAACGGCGCGGGCAGCGAGCGCGCGAATGCGCGCGCCGGGATGAGAGGGGCTTCTTTCGCATCGGAACCGTTCTCGCCGAACGGCAACGGCACGGAAGGAGCAGTTCTGGAAACGCGCGCCGGCGGGGTTGAATCCGCATCGCGTTCCCAGGGAGCCCGCCGAAGGTGATCTCCGCGGAACGGGATCCCAGATTCCACGTTCCGCGATCCTATCCGAGAAAGAGTGGAAGAGCCGGTCCGACCACCCTGGCGGACCTGCTCTTCCGCCTTTTGAGGTGCCGCGTTCCATCCGGATGGACACGAGTTGAAGCAGCGCGGGGGTCGTCGTGTCGTTGTCGAATCTGAAATCGAGGCTCACGCGGAAGATGCGCCCGCCCGCCTCCTTCGAGGTGATCAACGCCACGATCAATCGCGAGCTTCTGGAATCGGTTTCCGCCTCCGGCATCTTGCTCGATGCCGGATGTGGGCGAGGGAAGAACATCCGCTCGCTCGAAGGGAGCTCCCTCCGCTTTCGAACCATCGTCGGCATCGACATCCATTTTCCGGACGTCCAATCTTCGAAGAACCAGGTCTCGGATACGGTGCGTCTCTTGAACGGGAACGCGCTCTCCTTTCCGTTCGCGAACGAAACCTTCGACTGCGTGCTCTCCAACCAGGTGATCGAGCACATTCCCGCCTATGTGGAATATTTGGATGAGCTGAGACGCGTGCTTCGATCCGGCGGTTATCTGGTCGTGTCCACGCCGAACTTCCACTGCCCGCGCAACACCTTCCTCAAGATGATCAGGAAGGAGCCGATGTTGCGCTGGCCCAACCTCCAGAACCTTCCTCCGGAGCAGTTTCGCGGACATACCCAGGAGTTCACGGAGAAGGAGCTGATCGATCTCGTCTGCAGCAGGCAGTTCCGACTGGTGCGCAATCGTCCGCTCCAGCCTCAGGCGACGTTCCGAGGCAACCTCTTGTACAACGCCTATTCGGTGGGGGAGCACCTCTTCGCCGCGGCGAGCCGCCCGTTCGTGGCCCGCGGCTATTCGAAGAATAACAACATGCTCTTCCAGCGCGACGACGGCTGACCCGCTCACAACGCCTGCACCGCGCTAGATCCACGCTCCAGAAGCCACGATCTGATTTTTCGAGGCCTGTGCTCTCGCTTCCGTGGTACTCGCTCATCCTTTCGCGCGCGGTCTGTCGTTCGCGCGCGTCCGGGTATTACATGCGATCAGGCGCTTCGATGCTCAGCAGCGCGAGACCGTTCCGCAGCACCTGCCCCACGCAGAGCGCGAGCTGGACGCGCGCGCGCATCAGCTCTTCGTCGGGGGCACGCAGCACTTCGTGTTGGTGGTACATGCGCGCGTACGCCTTGGTGAGATCAAGCAAGTAGTTCGCGACCGGAGCCGCGGAGATCTGCCCGGCGGCCACGCGCACCCAGTGCGGATAGTCGGCGAGGAGCCGCAAGACCTCGCGCTCCTCCGGCTCGGTCAAGCGCGAAGCATCGATCCGCGCGGTGCGAAGGAACGGTCCAGAGGCGATCTGATCGCCGAACCGGCGCCATGCCTGCGCGTCAGGTGCCCTAGTATCTCTCTGCGAACCTGGTACGCGGAGCTCGAGGTCTTCCTTGCGGAGCAGCTCTTGTTCCAGCCCCTTGCGCAGGATCCCCTGGATGCGCGCATGGCTGTATTGCACCGCGGGACCGGTATCGCCGGCGAAAGCGATCGTCTCGTTGGGGTCGAACTGGATGTTCTTCTCGGAGCTCACCTGCAGCAGGTACATCTTCACCGCGCCCATGGCGATCTGCTCGGCGATGCGCTCGACGTCCTCTTGTGACTCGCAGTATCCACCTTCCTCGATCTTAACCCTGGCCAGCGCGTGGAGCTCGTCGAAGAGTTCGTCGGCGTCGACCGCCTTGCCTTCGCGAGACTTCAGCTTTCCCATCCCCTTGGGCAAGGTGACCAGGCCGTAGGAGGCGTGATAGCAGCCCTTGGCCCATGGATAGCCGAGCAGCTCGAGGGCCGCGAAGAGGTTCTGGAAGTGCGCGATCTGCTCGCTTCCGACCACGTAGATGGAGCGATCCATCCCGTAGTCCTCGTGCTTGCGCACCGCGGTGCCGAGGTCCTGGGTGATGTAGATCGACGTTCCGTCCGAGCGGAGCAGCACTTTGTCCTGCAGGCCTTTCAAGGAGAGCTTGGCCCAGACCGATCCATCCTCGCGCCGTTCGAAGACGCCCATCCGGAGGCCGCGTTCGATTTCTTCTTTGCCGAGCTTGTAGGTGTCGCTCTCGAAATACCAGCGATCGAAGCGCGCTCCCATGCGGTCGTAGGTGACGCGGAATCCTTCGAGCACCCAGTCGTTCATCTTCCGCCAGAGCGCGAGTGTCGCCGGATCGCCCGCTTCCCAAGCGAGCAGCATCTTCTGCGCGGCGGCGACGAGCTCGGAGGATGCCTGGAATGACTCCTCGAACTTCTCTTGCTCCTCGTCGAGCTTCGCGAGCTCTTCCTTCGTCTTGCCGGCGCGCGCTTCCTTGCCGAATCGGGTGAGATCGACGCCTCGCTCCTGCGCGAACTTCTGCCGCTCTTCCCTGAGGAGCTGGTCATAGAGCACGTAGTAACGCCCGACGAGGTGATCTCCCTTTTCGCCGGTGCTCTCGGGAGTCTCTCCATTCCCGTATCTCTGATACGTGAGCATCGACTTGCAGATGTGGATGCCACGGTCATTGACCAGAGTGGCTCGGATGACGGTGTCCCCGACCGCTTCAAAGAGATAGCAGACGGAGATCCCGATCAGATTGTTCCGCACGTGCCCGAGATGGAGCGGCTTGTTGGTGTTGGGGGAGGAGTACTCCACCATGACGCGCGATCCGGTCGGCGAGTCCGCGCTCCCATAGCTGCCTCCGTCCTGCACGATGTCCTCGAGCACGCAACGCGCGACCGCGGCCTGATCCAGCGTGAAGTTCAGGTACGGTCCCGCGGTCGTGATCGACGTCACCGGGATCGGAGGCAGATCCTCCGCGCGCACGAGCAGTCCCGATCTCTCCTGGAGCGCGGCGCGCAGCGATTCGACCCACGTGTCCGCCACTTCCTTGGGAGGACGGCCCGCGAGCTTCGCGATCGGAAACGCGGGCAGGGAGAGATCTCCCATCTCCGGACGGGGCGGCCGCGAGAATGCGATGCCTTCAGGACGCGTCCCCGGCAGCGGCGAGAGCTCGAGAGCCGCCTCGAGCAGCTCCTCACGGAATCGATCGAATCGAGACAACGGCACTCCTCATGAACCAGGATCGAGAGACAACGACTACCAGATCAGGCCGACGCTCCCGCGTTCGACATCCAGAAGGGGGATACTATCCGAAGCACGTCCACGACTGCATCCGGACCGCATCGAGCGGACGACCTGGCCATCCGCGGGTGCCCCGGCCCTTTACTCGACGATCTGTCCAGACTCGACTAGCTGTCCAGATAGCCGAGGGAACGGAGCAGCTCGAGCATCGGCTCGTCCAGCTCTCCCGACGGCGTGGGCCGATCATCCTTCTCCATTCGTCCATAGCTCGCGATGACGCGCGGTTCTCCGAGCGATTCCGCGGCCGCGGGCTGGAGGAGGTCGGTGCGCGGCGCTCCGTCCATCTCCTCGGAATGCGGCAGCCCGAGGAGCCACAGCACCGTCGGAGCGAGATCGACCAGCGGAAACGGCTCGGAAAGCTCCCCCGTCGCGATCCCGGGTCCTGCCGCAGCGAGCAAGCCCGACTCCGCAGCCTCTCCCGGAAACGGAGCGCGCGGCAGAGCGAGTAAGATGCGCCGCCGGCCGGGCGCTGCGTCGAAGGCGTGATCGAGAGCGGGATCGAGTACGGTCCAATAGGCGTCGAGCGCGCGCAACCATGCCGTCCGACGTTCCTCGGGATCGGTCACATTGCGATCGATGAGCCGCCGCAGCACGTCCGGTCCGGGGAGATAGAGCATGCACAGCCGCGGCCGCCCCGTCCGCAGCAGATGCGCGGTCGCGCGAGCATAGAAGAGGTCGGACTCGATCACCTCGATCGGAATCCCGAACTCGGAAAGGATCGCGCCCGCTCTCTGGAGCGAAGCGTTCGTTTGATCCGCAGTGACATTGCCGATCGAAGCGCTGTCGGCGCGGGCATCGGAGTACCCCGGATTCGCGAGCGGCGCGAGCTCTTGCAAGAGCGAGCCCGGATACGTCTCTCCTTCGGGCGTCAACCGGACGACCGATGGCGATGCCGGCGCGCGCTCGGTCACTCCCGCCATCTTCAGCCGCAGATAGGTCTGGTTGCTCACCATGCGGCCCTGGATCTTTTCCGCGGGCCAGGAGACCCACCAGTTCACGATCGCGGACTCGAGGCCGGCGTCGGTGGCCATGTTCCACAGCCCCTTGCTCTCGCGCATGTAGCTCCGCATCGGCACGGGGCGCGTCAAGCGGAAGAACGGGAGCACGTCCTGGAAGAGTTGGAACAGCCCTACCTGGCTGGGGTTGACGGTGAACGGACGCGAAAGCCCGCGCACCATCTGCGCCTGATAGTCGACGATGCCGTGCGCCTCGAGCGATCTTCCGGTGGCGAGCAAGGTCCAGGTCGCGGGAGGGATCGTCGCTTCGGCGATTTCGACGGGAGCGCGCACACCGGCGGACAGTCCATCCGCCCATTCGTGATCGAGCTGCCCTCGCGAACGATTCGATTGCTCACGCAGCAGCCGCTCGAGATCGCCGCGCGCGAGACCATCGATTCCGAGGAACAGGACCGGCGTGTCGCTCGCGACGACGTCTTCGCGATTCAAGCCGGAGAATCGCATCATTCCCGGCCGGGTGAGCTGGAGCACCGCCAAGAAGATCGCGAACGCGCCCGCCATATAGACCAGCACGAAGAACGCTTTGCGCATGTCTCCCGGCTGGCGCCTCTCCGGTTTCTTGAAGTGGACGATCAGGAGATAGAACGCATAGGTGAGGAGCCGCGCGAGCAGGACGGCGACGGCGGCGATCGCGAGCAGCGTTCCCAGGTTGGCCATGGTCGGCGCATGCTCGGGGACCAATCCTCCGATGCGATGCCAGCGGCACCAGAGATATCCATACGTGCCGGTGATGAGGAAGAAGACCGCCCCGGTAACGAATGCAGCGGTCTTGGTGTCCGAAAGACTGCGTCCCGTGAGAGAGAAGATCGCGGTTTTCCCCAGAGCGCCGATCAGTCCGAGCGCGATGCAGAACACCGCATAGACCGCCTGCAGTCCGAGGACGAGGATCAAAACATCCGTCACCGATTCGAGCAGCTGCGGATTCAGCGCGAGAGTCGCGGTTCCGAAGAGCAGCCCGAGCAGGGTTCCGCCGAGCAATCCGGTCAGAAGCCCGACGCGCAGATTGTTGCTCGCTTCGCGCACCAGCTCGGTTCGCGACGGCTTCATGGCATCAGCCCGATCTTCGGCCAGTAATAGTGCATCGCGACCAACATGAGGATCCAGGAAAGGATCGACATCGGCAAACCCATCACGACCATATCGCGAATGCTCAGTCGCTTGGAGGTCAGCACGAGCGCGACGGCCGGCGCACCGGTCGGAAAGATATAGACGAGACCCGCGGCCAGCGCGACCGCGACGGCGACCGCCGAGCCGCTGATTCCCATCCCCGTAAGCATTCCCAGACCCAGCGGGAGCAACAACGCGACTACCGCGGCGCTCGACATTCCTTCCGTCAGGATGGCCGCGAGCAGCGAGAGAGTCGCCAGGAGGAGCATCGGATGCCCTTCCGTCCACCCCAGGAACGAGTTGGCCATCCAGGTAGCGGCGCCGGAGCCCGAGAACGCGGTGCCGAGGGCGATCGCTCCTCCATACATGAGAAGGATGCCCCAGTTGATGTACTCCTCGGTGTCTTCCCACTTCACCAGCCGGAAAAGGAAGAGGCTGACCGCGGAAAGAATCGCGATGGTGGCGAGATCGATTTGCCGCCCCAGCCCCATCCATGCGACCACGGTGAGCACGAACACGAGAGCGATCCCTCGTTCCTGAGAGCGCACGGGTCCCATGGCCGAGGTCTGCTCGCGCAGCGCTTCCCGCAAACGGGCCACGGGAACACCCGTTCCGCCGAAGCGGATCATCAGGAAGGTGAGTCCGATGATCGCCATGGCCGCGGTGATAGGGAAGACAGCTTTGGAGTATTCGAAGAATCCGAGCACTTCACCGGTGTTGCGTTTCAGAATTCCGAGCGCCAGTGGGGCGCGAGCGCCGCCCAGCAGAGTGCCGGTTCCTCCGATCACCGTCCCCCAGACGAGCGCGAAGAGCAGGCCGCGACCATACTCGCGCGCGCGAGGAACCTTCGTTTCTTCCGCGGCTTCGACCAGCTCGAGGATGACGGGGAGGAGAGCCGCCGCGACGGCGTGCTCCGACATGAGTAGGCTGAGTGTGAACGCGATCAGGAAGACGCCAGCGATCAAGGTGCGCGGTCCACGCCCGAAGCGCGCGAGCAGCCAGAGCGCGGCGCGCTTGGAGAGTCCCGATTTCATGATCGCGGCCGCGAGGATGAACGCTCCCAGAATGAAAAAGACCGCGGTGTTCCCGAAGAGAGCGAACGCCTCGGGAGCGGGAAGCACGCGATAGAGAGCGATCAGGCTGATCGCGAGGAGCCCGGTGATGGCGAACGGGAGCGCGTTCGTGATCCAGAGGACGAAGCAGACGGTGAAGATTCCGAGCGACCGGAGCCCGGGCAGCCCGAGCGACTCCGGAGCCGGAAGGATCACGAGAATCAGGAGAGAGAGGATCGAGAGCTGGAGGATCAGCGCGTTCCAGGAATCGTTCCAGAGCAACGATTGGGTGCCACCGCCCAAACGCTCGTCCGGCTTGGTCTTTCCCTGGCTGCTCTCGTGATTCACGCTTCGGATTCCACCACCCTCGCGCCGGCTCGTCCGGCGTCTCTCGCCCGCCGGAGGCTAGCATGCCGTGTGGGGGAGGGGGACGAAAACCCGGACCCGCTCCGGGGGGTGTCAGAGGTGCGCACGGGGATCGGCGGCGCGGACTGGCGGCGCGATTCGCGCGATCACTTCCGTCGCGGCGATCTCGGGATCTGGGTTTTCGGGATGCGGCGGAAAGATGTGCGCCTGGAGGGAGTCGAACCCCCAACCGTCGGATCCGAAGTCCGATGCTCTATCCATTGA
>CAMPIC010000133.1 GCA_946886185.1 uncultured bacterium | reverse complement strand
CGAGCGTCCCGTTGCCGCTCACTCCCGGATTCGCGGAGTCGAGGCGGTTGGCGGTGATCTCGATCCAGCCGATTCCCTCGTTCTGGAGGAAGAGCAGATTCTCGCTGTCGGTGAACAAGTCGCCCGGAGCGGAGCTCACCAGCTCCATCTGCGTCGGATCGAAGGCCACGTTGACGAGCGCGCCGTTCATGTTCTCGAGGTTGCTCGCATTGACGTCGACCACGATGCGCGAGCCCGGCAACGCGCTCTCCACGTCGGAAAGCGTGTACACGTAAGCCGCGCCGGCTACCTCCTCACCCAGCAGAGCCGGGCGCTGAGCCAGCATCGGAGCGCTCATCGAGCTGCCGATGGCGCCGCCGCCCGCGAATCCCGAAGGACCGCTGATTCCGACAGAAGCGCCCCAGGAGAACATGGTCGTGAAGGCGAGGATGTCATCCACGTCCCACTCGCCGTCCGGCACGGAAATCACGTCCGGCGCCACGCCCGTGACCGGGCCGATGTCGGCGATCCGATCGCGCGTCGAACCACTTCCGTTGAAGCCGAGAGCGAAGACCATCTGATCCTGGAAGTTGATGAAACCATCCGGTTCGACCTGCAGGTTCGGGAGCGATCCGCCCGCACCGGCAGCGCCGGCCACGTCACCGAGGAATGCGATCCGCACGTCGAGGTCGTTGACCTTCGGCGACGCGGGCTGCAGCCCGTTGACGTCCGACATGAACGTTCCCTCTTGATCGATCGCGACCGTGTTCGCGAGCGAGCGCGACGCGAGAGAGAGGGTGTTCGACTTGGCGCGGAAGACCACGTTCGCGATATCGTGCGGACCGTTCGCGGTCAAGCCGTTCGGAGCGTCGAGCGCCGAGGCGAAGACCTGGAAGGTGCCCGCGGTGTTGTCGAAGTGCGATTCGAAGAGCACGTTGGTCGCGCCGATACCGTCGAACGCGGTGCCCTGGCTGATCGAAACGATCTCCACCGTGGCCGCATCGAAGGTGCCGTAGTAGCTCACGCTTCCCGTGCTGTCCGGATACTGCACCTCGAGGTTGGCCGAACGCTGCAGACTGTTCTGCAGATAGAGCAGTCCATCGTTGTCGATGATGTCCACCACCGACATGGTGGGGAGCAGGTCGGAGTCGATGCAGAGCAGCTCCGTGGAGGTGGTCTGATCGGTCGCGACCGTGTTCGCGGTGGCGTTCTTCACGCGCGCGAAGATGTAGTACGTGCCGTCGGCAGGAGTTCCGGCGGGCGAGCTCGCGAACGTCCAGGTCGCCGTCGTGGCGGTGGCGGGGATGCTGCTGGCAGTGAAGAGCAGTTTCGCCGTACCCGCGTTGAAGGTCGACGCCGTGTCGTAGTAGAAGTCGACGTAGCCGCCGCTCGGAGCATTGGTGATCGACCAGCTGAACGTCCAGGATCCGGTCGGCGGGTAGCAGTCCGGCAGGCCGGTCCAGGTGACCGTGATGCTCGGAGTCGGAGACTCTTCATACTTGGTTACGACATCGCGTCCACCGTCCGCGACGTAGACGTCCAGATCGTTGGAGTTCGGCAACAGAGCCACGCCCGAGATGGCGGTGAAGCCGCCCAGGGAGTTGCTGGCCGAGCCGAGCGTCGCGTCGTAGACCGGGGCGGTGGTTCCTCCACCCAGGACCGCGGCGTTGTCGTCGTAGAGCACCACGCGGTTCTGCGTGCCGTCCGCGACCGCCACCCAGACGTCGACCGGAGAGTTTCCATCGGACGCGACGACCACGTCCACCGGCGCGCCCAGCAGGTCGCTGGCGCTGCTCGCCGCGTTCCACTCGGTCACGTACTCCATCCGCGCCTCGAGGCCCAGGGCGTCGTTGGCAGGATGGAACGCGAACTTCTGGATGCGGGTGTTGCCGGTGTCGGCGACGTACACGTCGTACACTCCGGTGCCGGAATTCCAGCGCGCCGCCACTCCCTTGGGGCCGCTGAAACGGCCCGGGCCGGTGCCGCTGGCACCGTAGCGCAGGACGTCCGGAGTGGTTGCGTAGCTGTACTCGAAGCTTGTCGAAGCCGGCGGCAGAGCGCCGTGGATGCCGTCGCCGAAGCGGATCATTCCGTTGGTCCAATCGACTTCGTAGACCTGATCAGACGGACCGGCCGTGGAGATGTCGTCCACCACGCTCCAGGTCTCCGGAGTTCCATCCGGATCGAAGACGATCTCGTCCAGCGTTCCTTCCGCGATCGGGAACGTGGCGGTCCAGAAGGTCAGGTCCTCGGTCACGGTCGCCGGAGTGGACTCGGAGTGATCGAGCGTTCCGGAGCTTCCGACGGTACCCGCGCCCGAAGGCTGCGCATCGACGGTACGCTCATCGCTCGCAAGCCAGCCGCCCGCGATGGAAGCGACGTCCGGCAGACCCATCACCTTGATCCGATCGTTACCGGAATCGGCCACGAAGAGGTAGCGTCCGATGCCGGCGCGCGCCGTGGTGATCGTGTTGCTGGCTCCGACCGCCGCATTGAGCGGCAAGGAGAGGCCGGGGATTCCCAGGAAAGGATCGTCCAGGTCGGCGAAGACCGCGGTGTCGACCAGGACGCGGCCGGTCGTGGCATCGGTGACGGTGACGGCGCCGCCCGCCACGGTCACGGTGTACGTGTGACCCGTGACCTGGCTGTCGTCGACCACTGCCGCGGTCGTCTGATCGAACGGGCCCGCGTCATCCGACACGGTTGTCGTCGCGCGCGTGGACGCGCCCGAGCGCGCCACCGCGACATCCCACGGCGTGGAGAGCTCGTCCTCGTACAGTTCGCGCGCGGTGATCCCTCCCGCGTCGGTCACGGTGTAGTAGAAGAGCTGCTCGCTCGCATCGGCGGCATCGATCACGAACAGATCGTCCGAAGTGGCCGTCTGCTCGTTCTGGATGAGCGCGATGGAACGGAGCTGCTCGAAGCTGCTCGGACCGCCCGAAGTCGACTCGTTGATCTCGGTCAACACCGGAGTGGCGCCGGCGCCGATTCCGTAGTCGATGTCGCCGATCCCGAAGGCGTCGGTCCCGGCGGTCTGGTTGTCGGTGAGCACATACTTGATCGAGAAGATGCTTTCCGCGTCGAGCGAGCTCGCCGGCAGCACGATCTCGGGCGCGTTGGTTGCATCGTCGTAATCAATGGTGTAGACGCGGTCGTCGGCATCGTAACCCGTGAGGCTCTCGACGCGGGTCCAGACGTTCCCGTCGATCGTGAGCACCTCGGAGAACGGCACCACCCAATTGGTGGCTGCTGCCGCCCACTCCGCCAGGTTGATATTGTCCGCATCCCACTCCGATGCGGCGGAGGTACCGCCCACCTGGAACGTGAAGTCGGACTCGCTGGCCAGATTGTAGGTGGCGTTGACTTCGAACGCCTGGATCCGGTTGTTGCCGGAATCGAGCACATAGACCACATCGCGCCCGCCCGTCGTGTGCTCGCGCACCGCGACGCCGAACGGATTCTGGAACGGGATGTCGACCACCGGCGTGTCGGTGTTCTGGGTCACCATGGCACCGTTGATCACGCTGTACTTGGGACCGTTCCATTCCAGCATGGCGTCGTACTGGACGGCGGCCAGCGCCGCCGAGCCAGCCCACAACACCATGGCGGTCAGGAGCCCCGCGATGTAGGTGTTTCGAGAAGACATCGAACTTCCTCCTTGGAACTCGGCCTGCGCGTTCCCTCTGCGATCGGGATTCCGTGTCTCGTCATCCCTTCCCTGGCAGAACGGACTGCTCGTCCGGGGCAAGCCATGCGTTACGTTTCTGCGACTACGATGGTCGCGAGCGGGGCCGTCGCGTTCGCGAGACTGGGCCGAGTCCGCTGCGGCGCGCTTTCTGGTCACTGATCCCGTCCGTAACATCGTCACCTCCTAATTCGAAATCACGATGACCCCGTTACGGACGTGGACCGGAATGCCATTCCGGTTGTGGTCCAGAAGACGGGTTTTAGGTTGGCTATCCGGGTCTTGCGCATTGACACTGGTGTCGATCACGAGGTCGACCTCCTCATCCACGACGTTCTTCGTCCGTGCGCGGATGACGGCGATGACCCCATCGGAGCCGGAGGCGGCGCCCACCGCGAGGCCATCGCGGAAGACGATCTTCCAGCTCACGTCCCCGATGACCGGAAAGTTGGTCACCGGATTCTTGTTCAAGAACAGGAAGCCGCCGTTCGCGGAGGTGGCGTACGGGCCGGCGCGCATGCTCAGGATCTCGATTCGGGAGGCGGGGTAGGTGATGTTGTACTCCAGCCCTGCCAAGTTGGAAGCGTCCTCGATCATGACGCGAAACTCGAATTCGGCGCTCGTGCCCGCGCGGATGACGGGGGGATCGAGGTACAACGTCGGGTACGCGGCGGTCTGGAACGAGCGCTCGTCGCTGAAGGTGCCGAGCTCGGCGCGATTCACCGCATGGATTCGGAAGAGATACTCCTGATCATCGAGCAATCCCGTGAGTACCGTCCGATGCGTGCGCGTGAACGAGTTCGCTTCTTCCGGGGCTGACTGCCCATACGAGGAATCGAGGCCGTAAAGCACCGTGCAGTTGGTGCGATCGTCCGTGTTCCAGGTGACGGTTGCGGAGGTCGGCGTGATCCCCTCGACGGCGATGCTGGTAATGACCGGCGCGGTGAGATCGGAGTAGTCGTTTGACAATTCGGTGCGGAACTGCGCCGGCTGCGTGGCGACGCGGCCTCCCACCGTGTTGGTGCAGGTGACCTGGTAGAAGTACGCGGTGTCCTCGTCCAGATCAGAAAGATTCACCTCGTGCTCGCCGCCCAACGGCGAGCTCTTGGTGAAGGGAAGCAGGGACGCTTCGAGGCCGTAGGAGGCGGTGCAGACCGCTTCCTGCGTCGTGACCCAGCTGACCGTAGCGCTCGAGTCGGTAATCTGCTCGACGGCGACGTCCTTGATCACGAACTCGTCGGTTTTCTTCGTGTCTCCGCCCGAAGGACCGCCGCTGATCCCGCAGGCGCTCGACGAAAGCGCGATTGCGCAGAGAGTCAGCCAGGCTATCCATGCCCTCATCGTTCGCTTCCCTCGTAGAGCTGGTCCGTCTGATCGCATCCGGCGATCCGGTCCCGCTCTTGGAACTTCCCAGTTCCCGTGAGCGTTTGGAGCGGGGTCCCATCGCACTTTGCCCACTCACACCGGCCACTCGGGCGAAATGCCAGGGCGCCGGGTGCACGTGACCCGTCAGGTCTGGATTTCGACGCGGCCAGAGGGCGCCTTTAGCTCAAAACGAGACGATCCCTCGACGGTCCGCTTGCAATCGGCACTATCCTTGCGCCCCGGGAGTGCGGGCAGGTACGGTAAGGAGGGCCCGGGCGCGTCGCGCCGCCCGGTGGTCGCCCATGAGGAGGGAATCCGTACAAGTGGCTGAAATGTCGAAGTTTTCCGCGGGGATGTCCGGGGTTGCGGAAGCGCCGAACGCTCCCATCGATCCTGCGCTCGACCTGTTCTCGGAGATCGAGCGTCTCAAGCGGGAAATGAACGCGGTCGTGCTCGCCCATTACTACCAGGAGGGGGACATCCAGGATGTCGCCGACCGGGTGGGAGACAGCCTCGCCCTCGCGCAGGCAGCGGCCGACACCGGCGCGGATGCCATCGTTTTCGCCGGCGTGCATTTCATGGCGGAAACCGCGAAGATCCTCAATCCAGACAAGCCGGTGTACGTGCCAGACCTCGATGCGGGATGCTCGCTCGCCGATGGATGTCCCGCGCCCGCGTTCAAGCGTTGGCTCCAGAACTATCCCGACCATTTCGTCATCAGCTACATCAATTGCTCCGCGGAGGTGAAAGCGCTTTCCGATCTGATCTGCACCTCTTCGAATGCCGCGAAGATGGTTGCTTCGGTGCCCGCGGATCAAAAGATCGTCTTCGCTCCGGATCGCCATCTCGGTCGTTACCTGATCCGGTTGACCGGCCGTGACATGGTGCTCTGGCCGGGCACCTGCCAGGTTCACGAGCTCTTCTCCGAGAAGAAGATCGTGCAGCTCAAGGTCCGGCATCCGGAAGCCAAGGTGATCGCGCATCCCGAATGCGAAGCTTCCGTGCTCGCGCTCGCCGACCACATCGCGTCGACATCCGGTCTCCTGAAGTACGTGCAGGAGAGCCCCGCACGAGAATTCATCATCGCGACGGAGCCGGGAATCATCCACCAGATGGAGCGCCTCGCTCCGGGGAAGGTCTTCATTCCGGCGCCCGCCCAGGGAGCGTGCGAGGCGTGCAACGCCTGCCCGCACATGAAGCGGAACACTCTGGAGAAGCTCTACCTGTGCATGCGCGATCGCCGGCCGGAGCTGTTCGTGCGGGCAGATCTCCTGGAACGGGCCCGCCTGCCGATCGAGCGAATGTTGGCGTTGTCCTGACGAGGCCGCATCCTCCGGAAAACGGACTTCGAAGATCGGGAATCTCCATCGGACGGGGCTCGAAACGGCCCGCTCCTTGCAGAAACTTCCGGTCGCCCGATCAGGTCGCGCATCTGTAAGATTTGGGACCGAGCGAGTCGACTCGGTCAGGTGCGACCCGAGATCTGGAAAGGATGGAACATGTCCGCAATTCAAGAAGTCAACGAAGCCCAGTTCGAGAGCGTGGTGCTGAACTCCGCCACTCCGACCGTAGTCGATTTCTGGGCGCCTTGGTGCGGACCCTGCCGGATGGTGGCGCCTGTGCTGGAAGAGCTTTCGAAAGAGTTCGGCGCTTCGGTCCAGTTCGTCAAAGTGAACGTGGACCACAATCAGGGCCTCGCCTCGCGTTACGGGATCCAGGGCATTCCAACCCTGCTTTTCTTCAAGGACGGCCAGGTCGTCGACGGCCAGGTCGGCGCGGCTCCCAAGCCCGCTCTGGCGGCGAAGGTTGCGACGGCGTTCTCGGTCACTCCTGTCGCCGGGAACTAGCTCCCCGTCCACACAGAGGCTCCGGGCGGTGGCCTCCCCGCGCCGAAGTCGGAACACTTTGGCGCGCCGTTGGATGCGACCGCATCGCGCATGAATGCGCCCGCGCCCCCTACACCCTCGCGAGACGGATATACAGGCTCCCCCGGGACTTGCCGATGAAGGAGAGGATATCCACGTCTTCAGGGGGACCGTTGATGAGCAGTCACGGGGTCGAAGAAACCCACGGTCCGGCGTCGTCGTCGACGCCGGCTCCGCTCACCACGCGAGCGTCGACTCCAGCCACGGAGCCGACCCAGGCGGACTCGAACGCGATGAGCGGCTCGGCCGCACGTTCCGAAGCCGCGCGCGCCGGCGAAGAACCACCCGGCTCTCATCGCATCGGCGACATCCTCGTCGAGTTGGGAATCCT
>CAMPIC010000132.1 GCA_946886185.1 uncultured bacterium | reverse complement strand
AAAGGCGGCTCTCCAGTTGCTCGCGCACGGCACTTCCGCGGTCTTCAATCGTGGAGGGGACCGCCTTTTGGCGATCGCGCTTCGCTGACCGCCGCATCGAGCGTTTCGGCGAGCTGCTTAGCCTGCGCCGGCCGCGAGTAGCGCGCCACCGCGGCCGAATCGACGACGCGACCGAACCCGGTGGAATCGCCGACCCGAGCTTGATCGCCGAGCCTCTCTCGATCCGCCTCACCGGGATGATCCAGCACATCTCGCTCGGCCGACGCCGCGTTCGATGAGTCAGGAGCGGAGGTATGCTTCCACTCTCGGTAGAGCGTTTCCAGGAGGCCCCGGATCGCGGCAGCATCCTTGGGCGGGACCGCGTATCCCGCCTTCGTCTCCTCCACAATGCGCGACGCTTCCCCCGGCGACGCGAGCGCGAGGATCGGCCGGCCGGCTCCCAGATACTCGAACAGCTTGCCGGTGATCATCCCCGGATCGTGCATCTCCTCATTGGTGAGCAGGAGCAGGAGATCGGCGTCGACCATCGCGTGCACACTCTCGCGATGGCTCAGATATCCATCGAGCACGACGACTTGCGATAGCGGGCCTTCGGAAACGCGCTCGAGCATCTCCGGACAGACTCGTCCCACCAGGCGCAGACGAACATCGTCAAGGAGAGCAGGCTCGCGGTCCAACCAGTCTTCGAGCACGGAGAGGAACGTGTACGGCACGCGCGAGGCGAAGATCGATCCGACGTGCGCGATCGTCCAGCGATCCGCAGGGCGGCGCTCCACTCCCGCGAAATCAGCCGGGTCGAAACCGTTCGGAATGACCACGAACCGTTCGGCAGGCAGCTCGGGCGCGCTTTGGCGGAGCTCGTCCCGGATCTGCTCGTTCACGGTCACGATGCGCGCCGCTTGCAGCAAACAGTCGCGCTCCAGACGCTGGTCGATCCGGCGCGCCCAGGCCGGACGGCGCGGGTAGAAGTTCGCGCGCGTCCACGGGTCGCGGAAATCGAGCACCAATGGAATCTCCAGCTCGCGCGAGAGCCTCGCTCCCAGCCAGTGCGCCGTGAAGGGAGGGCCGGTCGCGAAGACCGCGCGAGGATGGTCACGCTCTCCGATCCTTCGCCCCACCTGCATCCCGCCCGGCATCCAACCCACTCTCCCGTCCGGGATGAAGATGGAGGCGCGCACCGCGCGTACCACCTTCTCGCGCCGCGACTCCCCTTCGCGTTGCACCGTCTCGATGTCGATCGGACCGCGCGCGGGGCGGCCCGTGATGCGCCCGTAGATCGAATAGAACTCGCGGATCGGGCTCCGATACACGACCGCTTCGGGTGGGACCTCCGCGAGAAGGCTCGCGTCCCGCGCGGGAAAGGCGGCGTCCTCGGGCACCGTCAGCACGAGCGGGCGCCAGCCGTGCGCCGGCAGATAGCGCGTGAACTTGAGCCCGCGCTGCACTCCAGGTCCCCCCGAAGGTGGGTAGTAGTACGTGATGAAGAGCAGATTGCGAAGCGAGGAGGAAGCGGCGCGGCTCTCGGGATTCGTCACCAACTCACTCCCCCCGGTGCAGCAGCACCGCGGATAGGGTCAGCCAGAGGATGCGTAGATCGAGCCAGAGCGACCAGTTCTCCACGTAGTACAGATCGTACCGGGTGCGCTCTTCGATCGGGACGTTGCCGCGAAGCCCGTGCACCTGCGCCCATCCGGTCACTCCCGACTTGACCCGATGGCGGTCGTAGTAGTCGTGCACGCGCTGCTCGAACTGCTCGACGAAGACGGGGCGCTCCGGGCGCGGCCCTACCAGCGACATCTCTCCTCGAAACACGTTCCAGAGCTGCGGAAGCTCGTCCAGGCTCCATTTCCGCAGAAATGCGCCCACGCGAGTCCGCCGTGGATCGTTCTCGCGCGCCCACACCGGTCCGGTCTGTGACTCCGCGTCGACCCGCATGGAGCGGAACTTCAACATCGTGAAATGCCGCCGATCGCGTCCTACTCGATCTTGGCGATGGAAAACCGGACCGGGCGAATCGAGCCGCACCGCGATCGCGATCCCCAGGAAGAGCGGCGAGAGGAGGATCAGCAGGAGTCCGGAGACGAGAAGGTCGAGCGTGCGCTTCATCACGCCGTTCCATCCGACCAGCGGAAGGTCGCGGAGGCGCAGGAGCGGTAGACCATCCACTTCCTCGAAGCGAACACGCCGGGTCCACATCGACAGGATTTCCGGGACCAGTTGCACATCGACATCGAGCGGTTGGCACTGGGCGTACACCTCATCGATCCGTTCGGCCGAGGTCATGACCACGAGATCGAGATCGAGCTCCTCCGCGCGCGCTCCGATCTCCTCGATCGTTCCGAGAATCGGCATTCCGACCTCATCCGGAACCGCGCGATGCACTGGTGATCCGGCGATGGAGGCCGCCGGCGCGCCGGGTGCGAATGCAGATCCCCCGGAAGCGCTGGACGCCACTGCCGACCCCGGCGCACCAGACGCGCGGGTCGATCCCATCGGCGATCCGATCGCGATCGTTGCCCGTGCCGGCAATCTCGACGCGAACGCTGCCGTCGCCGAGGACTCCGGCGCGCTCCTCCTCTCAGGTGAGCGCGAGCCTCCGTAAACGAAGCATCCTTGGAACTCATGCGGGAACGACGATCCGGAAAGCGAGTCGCGCACGCGCACCGCGAGCGGACCGGTGCCGACCAGCGCGAAACGCATCGGCCGGAGCTTCGTCCAACGCGGCATCATCGACTGCACGAGCGTGCGCCCGGCGAGAAGAAACACCGCCGTGCCGCACCAGGTCATGACCATCGCGACACGGGAAAACGAAGCCCCGCGATAGAAAAAGGCGACCGTCGCGATGGCGAGGGCCCCCAAAACCAGGCCTCGAGCGAGATCGGCGCGCCGGTGCCGCGCCCTCCCGCGTTCGGAGCGATAGAGACCGAGCGTCTGGAAAAGCGGGATCCAGAGCAGCACAGTCGCGCCAGCCGCCAAGAGATACATCTGGAGCGGCGGCACGCCTTTCTCCGGAGGAAGCAGTTGAACGAGCGGAGAGTGGAAGCGGGCCCAGTAGCCGAAGACCACGCCGCACCCGATCGCAAGGATGTCGCTCGCGTACAAGCTGGCCTGGATCCAGGTGCTCCCTTTGTTGCGCTCCGCCTGTCCCATGCCTCAGTCCATCTGGTCGATCGTGCGCGGTGCGATCGATCCCGATTCCAAATGCCCGGCGAATGGATTGATCACCGGCCCTTCCGCTTCCATCCAGGAGTCGAACTCGTCGAGGAACCGTTCCGTCGAAAACCGCAGCGCGCCCTGGCGAACCGCGGCGCTGTCGAAGATCTTCAGCTCGAATCGCGCGAGCGCATCGAGCAGCGCTTCCGGAGTCGGGTCATTGAAGAACACGCCGCTCGTGCCGTCGCGCACCGTCTCGAGCAGTCCTCCGCGGCCGAGGCCCACCACCGGAGCTCCGCACGCCTGCGCCTCGACCGGCACGATCCCGAAATCCTCCTCACCGGGAAAGAGGAGCGCGCGGCACCGCCGATACAGATCGCGCAGTTCCTCCGGCTCCGCCCAGTTTCGAAACACCACTCCGGGAGGCGCCATCGATTCCAAGCGCTCTCGCTCCACACCGTCTCCCACGATGACGAGCGGTCGAGGCACGCGACGCATCGCTTCGAGGACCAGATCGACCCGTTTGTACGGCACGAGCGCCGTTACGATGAGGTAGAAGTCCTCGCGCACTCCCCCGGGAGTGTAGAAGTCGACGTCGCACGGGGGATGGATCACGCGCGCCTTCCGCCCGTAGTAACGCTCGATCCGCTTGCGCACGTTCGCGGAGTTCGCGGCGAAGCCGTCCACCCGCGGATTTGCGGTCACGTCCCACTGCCGCAGGTAAGTCGCGATCAGCGGCAGGGTCCAGGCGAGGGGACCGGACTGCCTCCCTTCGCCGAAGTACTCCTCGTATGCGCTCCAGACATAGCGCATCGGAGTGTGGCAGTAGCACAGATGCACCGTGCCCGGATGGACGATCACTCCCTTGGCCACGCAGTGGCTCGTGGAGATGATCAGATCGTAGCCGCGCAGATCGAACCGCTCGATTGCAGAGGGAAAGAGCGGAAGGTACCGTTGGTACTTGGTTTGCGCCCCCGGCAGCTTCTGGATGAACGAGGTATGGATGGGATGCGACTCGATCTCCGGCGAGACGGAGCCCGGGACATGGACGAGCGTGTAAATCGGCGCTCCTGGATAGCGCTGGCAGATCGCCTCCAGAACCTTCTCGCCGCCCCGCATGCCGGTCAGCCAGTCGTGCACGAGCGCGATCTTCATCGCTGGAGGTTCCTTTCCCTGCTCAGCTCGTCGCCTTCCCGATGCGCAGGATAGGAGCGGCCGCCGCCTTCGTGCAACCGCACCTCCGCGCGATCACAGCGCGGCCGCGAGCTCCGCGAAGACGGTGTTCGATATGAAATAGGCGCGCGGGTCGAGCCGCAGGCGCCCACCTTCCCACACCAACCAACCCTCCCGGGCCAGCTTCGTGGCCGCGTCCTCGAGACCTCCGAGAGGAAGACCGCTCTCCTCCAGGACGTTCCAGGCGATTCCCTCGGTGCGGCGCAGCCCCAGGAACAGCCACTCCTCTGCGGCCGCGCGCGCGTCGAGCTGCTCCATCTCGCCTTCCCGCGGGAGCGTTCCGGTCGCGATTCGTTCCCGATAGGCCGGCAGCGAGCGCAGGTTGCTCCATCTGTGTCCGTCGCGGTGCGAGTGCGCCGACGGTCCCAACCCGAGATAGTCGCCCCGCAGCCAGTAGTTCTGGTTGTGCCGGCTCTCTTGTCCTGGCCGGGCGAAGTTCGAGATTTCGTACTGCATCAATCCGTGGCGCTCCGCCCGGGCGCGCAGCTCTTCATACTGCGCCACGGCGCTCTCGTCGGCGGGGCTGGTCAGCTCCCCACGCTCCATCCGACGCGCCAGGGGCACGTGCGGTTCCAGGGAGAGCAGATAGGCGGACAAATGCGGCGGCTCGAGCGCGAGCGTCCGCTCCAAAGTCTCGCGCCAGGATTCGTCGCGGCTACGGAAGCGTGCATCGCTGCTTGCGTGCCGTCCATCGCCGCTTTCAGCCCCCACACCGGTGCTACCACGCAGTCGATCGTCACTCCCGAGCCGTCCATCGCTGTTCCGAGGAAGTCCGTAGATGAGATCCAGGTTGAAGGAAGCGACACCTCCTTCTCGCAGCTCTTTCACTCGCCGCGCGACTTCTTCCACTCCGTGCGCGCGATCGAGCAGGGCAAGCTCTTCCGGATCCATCGATTGCACACCAAGCGAGATGCGGTTCACTCCCGCGTCGCGATAACCGCGGATCGCCTCGAGGCGGAGCGATTCCGGATTGCACTCCATGGTGATCTCGGCGCCGGCGGCGATGTCGAATCGATCGCGCAACCGGCCCAGGAGCGCCGCGATCTCCTCCACGGAAAGAAGCGACGGAGTGCCCCCGCCGAGAAAGATCGTTTGAAACCTCTGCGCTTCCCAGAGCGGATCCGCCGCGGCGAGATCGACCTCCCCCAGGAGGCTCCCGAAAAACTCGGTGCGCGCGGGACGATCCGCCAGGACCACGAAGAAATCGCAGTAGCCGCACCGGCTCCGGCAGAACGGGTAGTGGACGTAGATGCCCGGGCCGAAGCGGGCGCGTTCCTGCGACGCTGCGCCCGGAGCGGTCATTCGATGAGGCGGAACATGCGCTTGGGCCGCGGGAGCCCTTTGACCTCCAGCTCTCCGAGCGAGAACAGGTGCTTGTCCTTGTCCCATGAGAAATAGGTGATCCAGGCCTTGCCGCGCACCAGGTGCATGTCGACCGGTCCCCAGAACCGCGAGTCATAGCTGAAGTCGCGGTTGTCTCCCATCATGAAGAGATGGTCAGGAGGCACCTTCACTGCCGGCATGTTGTCGCGCACGTCGGCCCGCATGGCCCCATCGTTGTGCACGATGTACGGCTCCTCCTGCCGGATCCCGTTGACGTACACCTCCTTGTTCTTCACTTCGATGACGTCGCCGCCGACTCCGATGCAGCGCTTGATGTAGTCCTGCTTCGGATCGTCCGGGAACTGGAAGACGATGATGTCTCCGCGCTTGGGCTCGGTGAAGCCGGGAAGCCGCACTTCGGTGAAGGGCAATCGGGCGCCGTAGAAAAACTTGTTCACGAACAGGAAGTCGCCCGGCAGGAGCGTGTTCTCCATCGAGCCGGTGGGTATCCGGAACGCCTGGAAAGCGAAGGTGCGGATCACCAGGAAGATGAGGACGGCGATTCCGAGGGATTCGAGGAACTCGCGCCAGGTTCCCTTGCGAGCCCGCGGGACAGGAACGCTCGTAACTTCTCTCTTTGCGAGCGCCATCCGGCTACTCGTTCGACTTCAGGAGCGCCAGGAATGCCTCCTGCGGAACGTTGACCGAGCCGATCTGCTTCATCCTCTTCTTTCCCTCCTTCTGCTTCTCGAGCAGCTTCCGCTTTCGTGAGATGTCGCCGCCATAGCATTTGGCGGTCACGTCCTTGCGGAGCGCGCCCACGGTGGAGCGGGCCAGCACCTTGTTGCCGATGCTGGCCTGGATTGCGATCTGGAACATCTGGCGCGGGATGAGCTCCCTCAGCTTGTCCACCAAGTCCCTCCCGCGATCATACGCCTTATCGCGGTGGACGATCACGGAGAGCGCATCGACCGGATCTCCGTTCAGGAGCACTCCGAGCCGTACGAGGTCGGAGGGTACGTAGCCGTCGTGCAGCTCATAATCCAGGGTGGCGTAGCCGCGGCTGAGCGATTTCAGCTTGTCGTAAAAGTCGTAGATGATCTCCGAGAGCGGCATCATGTAGTTGAGTTGGACGCGCGTCGGATCGAGGTAGGTCAGGCCCTTGAACTCGCCCCGCCGGTCCTGCACCAGCTGCATGAGCGCACCAGTGAACTCGGTCGGCGTGATCACACGCGCATCGATGAACGGTTCGCGCACTTCGACGAACTCGCCCGGCTCCGGCATCTGCGCGGGACTGTCCACCGCCAGGACGGTGCCATCCGGCATCAGCGCCTCCATCTTCACGTTCGGGATGGTCGCGATGATGTCGAGGTTGTACTCGCGGCGCAGCCTCTCCTGCACGATCTCGATGTGGAGCGGGCCGAGGAATCCGCACCGGAAGCCGAACCCGAGCGCCGCGGAGGTCTCCGGTTCATAGGAGAGCGCAGCGTCGTTCAAGGTCAGCTTGCCGAGCGCGTCCTTGAGATCGAGATAGTCCTCGGTGTCGATTGGGAACAGCCCAGAGAACACCATAAGTCTCAAATACACAACTCACGCTGCCGACGAAGAAAGAAGTGTAGA
>CAMPIC010000131.1 GCA_946886185.1 uncultured bacterium | reverse complement strand
GCACGCCGATTCTCGCGGAGTTGGTGGATTCGGCTAGGCGGAATCCCGTACTCTGGCGCGACGCATACGATGGATCGGCAATCTGCCAGTCCCCGTCACGTTCTCTGCGTTGCTTCCGCCACTTGCGCGACGCACACGATGGATCGGCAACCAGCCAGCGAGTTCCCTATGAGCGTGTTCGCGAGCAAAAGTCCGGACTCCAGTCCGACCGTCGTGGAATCGGCGCATCTGCAGGCGGCTTGGCCGCACTGGAAAAGCTTTTCGATAAGGTGCCTCCGGATAGCGGGCTCGCCTTCGTGGTCGTCGTGCATCTCTCCCCGGAACGGAAGAGCCACCTCGCGGATCTCCTCCAGACCCACAGCCCCGTTCCGGTCCAGCAGGTCACGGAAACGGTTCGGCTTGAACCAAACCGGATTTACGTCATTCCACCGAATGCAAATCTGGAGGCGGTCGACACCCACCTGCGCCTCGCCCCGCTGGAAGAACGCCGGCGGGAACGAGCGCCCATCGACCACTTCTTCCGCACGCTCGCGTGTACCCATGATGGTCAATCCATCGGGATCATCTTGACCGGAACGGGCACGGACGGCGCTCTGGGCATCCGGGAGATCAAGGGCAAACAAGGTTTCACCATCGCGCAAGATCCGAGCGAAGCGGAGTACGACGGGATGCCGCAGAGCGCGATCGCCACCGGCATGATCGACCTGATCCTGCCGCTCGACCGGATCCCGGAAGCGGTGCTCCGGGTGGCAAAGACCGAGCCCCGCGTGGCGGTACCCGCCAATGAGGAGGATGTCGACGGAGAAGCGAGACAGGCCCTGCAACATGTGTTTGCGCGGATCCGCGCGTCCACGGGGCGCGACTTCAGCCGGTACAAGCGTTCGACGATCCTGAGGAGGATCGCGCGCCGCATGCGGCTGCACCAGGTCGAGGATCTATCCGCCTACCTGACGTTGTTGCGAAAGAAGCCGGATGAGGTCCATCGCCTGGCCGACGACCTGCTCATCACGGTGACGAGCTTCTTTCGTGATTCCGAAGTGTTCCAACGTCTCGAGGAGGACGTGGTACCCAAGCTGCTCGAGGGTAAGGGCAGCGGGGACGAAATCCGGGTCTGGAGCGTGGGATGCGCGACCGGAGAAGAAGCGTACTCGACCGCGATCGTGTTGCTGGAGGAGGAGCATCGCCGCCAGTCCGGATGCCGTATCCAGATCTTCGCGAGCGATCTGCATGAACACTCCCTGGCTCGGGCGAGGGAGGGTTTTTTCCCGGGCGAGATCGACTCGGTCGTGAGCCCGCAGCGTCTGGAACGATTCTTCGCCAAAGAGAGCGGCGGGTATCGGATCCGCAAAGAAGTGCGGGAGACGGTGGTGTTTGCGCCCCACAATCTCCTTGCTGATCCACCGTTTTCGAGGATCGACCTGGTCCTGTGCCGCAACGTCCTCATCTATCTCCAGCGAGAGATCCAGCGTGACGTGATCGACCTCTTCCATTACGCGCTTCGCAGAGACGGATATCTGATCCTGGGCACCTCCGAGAACGTGGACGGTGCCGATCTGTTCACCACCGAGGACAAGAAGCGGGGCGTGTATCGCAAGAGGAACGTCGCTCGCGCGGAGCCTCGGCTTCCCGTCTTTCCACTCTCGAAGCCGAAGGTGGCAGACGAATATGCGCCCTTCACTGACCGGTTCGGCGATCCGATTCCGGTCGGTCTGTATCATCAGTGGATGGTCGAGCGCTACGCGCCTCCGAGCCTGCTTTTCAGTCCCGAAGACCAGATCTTGCACCTCTCCGAGCACGCGGGCCGCTTTCTGCTCCATCCGGGAGGAGAACTCACGGCGCGCGGTCTGAAGCTGGTTCGCGAAGAGTTACGGGTCGAGCTGCGTAGTCTTCTGCACGAAGCTCGGGAGAAACAGCGGCCAGTCCGCTCGAGACCGATCATGGTGCGGTTCGATGAGGAATCGCGCCCCGTGGTTCTCGACGTCCGGCCCTCTCTGGAACCGGGCCGAAACGGCTTTGCGCTCGTGATCTTCGACGAGCGAGCGGCGGTGACCGAGGAGGACGAACCGGAGGAATCCTCGGCCTCGCACGTGGAACTGGGTAGGGAGCTCGACCTCGCGCGGCAGCGCCTCCAGAGCATCATCGAGGTATACGAGACTGGTCAGGAAGAGATGCGGGCTTCCAACGAGGAGCTGCAGTCCGCCAATGAAGAATTGCGCTCCACCTTGGAGGAGCTGGAAACGAGCAAAGAAGAGCTGCAGAGCCTCAACGAGGAGCTGCACACGGTCAATCAGGAGAATCGCCACAAGGTCGAGGAGCTCGCCCAGCTGACCGACGACCTTCAGAATCTCCTGGTCTCGACCGACATCGCAACGCTGTTCCTCGATCGTGGTCTACGGATCCTGCGGTTTACTCCGAAGGTCGGGGAGATCTTCAACATCCGCGGCACGGATCGGGGACGGCCGATCTCCGAACTGAAACACAATCTCGGCGACGATCTCCTTCTCATTGACGCACGGAGCGTCCTGGAAACCCTGATTCCGGTCCAACGTGAAGTGAAGGACGAAGCGGGCGGATGGTACCTGGCCCGAGTCCGGCCGTACCGTTCCGCGGGAGACCAGATTTCAGGCGTGGTGCTCACGATGGTGGACATCACCGAGCGCAAACTGGGCGAAGAGGCGCTGCGGGCCAGCGAGGCGCGTACCGCGGCAGAGCTCTCCGCGATGTCCAAGCTCCACGCCCTGGTCACCAAGCTCTTGACCGCGTCCGACCTTCGATCTGCGCTTCATGAGGTTCTCGAAGGATCTACCGAGATCACCGCGGCCCAGATGGGACATGTCCTGCTGTGGAACCCAGCATCCGAGCGATTGGAGTTCGCCGCGTCCAAGAGGTTCTCACCGGAACAGCTCGATTCCGTTCGTTCCGTCGGCTTGGATGCGCGCTCGGTGGCGGCGACGGCCGGCCGTACCCGGCAAAGAGTCATCGTTCCTGACCTTCGATTCGATTCTGAGCATGCGTCTGCGACTCAGGAAGCGGGCGGGGAATACCGAGGCGTGCAGTCCACCCCATTGCTGAGCCGGGACGGCCGGCTCCTGGGCGTGCTTTCGACTCACTACCGCGAACCACTGGAACCATCGGAGAGAGATCTACGGATGCTCGATCTCTATGCGCGCCAGGCCGCGGATTTCATCGAGCACGTCCAGAACCAGGAATCCCTCCGCGCCAAGACCGCAGCCCTGGAGGAGGAAGACGCCCGCAAGGAGCGTTTTCTCGCGGTGCTCGGACATGAATTGCGAAATCCTCTGGCGGCTCTCGATGGCGCGATGAAGACGATCGACCTCGGTCTTCGATCCGAAGCCGAGCTGCGACCCAAAATGATGTCCCATCTTCGCCAGCTGATCCATTTGATCGACGACCTTCTCGATCTGTCGCGGATCTCCAGGGGAAAGGTCCGTCTCAAGAAGTCGCAGTGCGACCTCTCCGCGCTGGTCGGGCAAGCTGCCACGGCGGTCGAAGTCGATGTCGCGGCGAAGCAGCAAACGCTGGCCTTATCGCTTCCACCCCAGCTCCTGCTGAACGGGGATCCTACTCGATTGATCCAAGTGGCGACGAACCTGTTATCGAACGCGTCGCGATACACTCCCGATCATGGACACATCGAAGTGGTCGTGGAACGCGACCATGACCGCGCGCTCCTTTCGGTCAAGGATGACGGTCGCGGTCTACCGCTCGAGCATCTCCCCAGTGTATTCGAAGCATTCAGACAGGGAGATCCCGGAACCGGCGGACTCGGAATCGGACTTGCGTTGGTGAGGGACCTGGTGGAGCTGCACGGAGGCGCGGTCCGCGCACAAAGTGCGGGCCCGGACCAAGGAAGCACGTTCACCGTGGAGCTGCCGATCGAAGCAACGAAAGGCGCGCCCGTCGAGCTTCCACCGCAAACGGACGGGGTTCACTTCCCTCGGCCGGCCCGAATGCTGGTGATCGACGACTTGCAGGATGCCGCGGAGTCGCTTTCGATGGTGCTTCGGCACGGGGGAGCGGAGACTGCCGCGGCCTATACCGGGGCCGCCGGCCTGCAATTGGCGCGCAGCTGGCGACCTGAGATCGTTGTGGTGTTGATGATCGTCTGAGAGCGTAGGAATTTGGCCGTTCGCCGGATCCTGACGGGTCGGGAAGAAAAGGTTGCGAGAGTCAGGCGATCCGGTTAGAAGACGCGCAGCCAGGGACGGAAAAAAGTGAGAGCCCGGAGGTGAAGACTCCGAGCCCTCGGACCGAACCCCAGGGACGAGATTCGGCTAAGGCAGTCTTGCCGGAAGTCCCCGATCGTGTCCAGCTTCCTGTGTCCCGGGCCGGGGACGCGTGGAATCGCATCGACTTGCTCATTGTGCTCGCTCTTCGTGCCACGCGGTTTTCATCCTCTGCCGTTTCTGTGACCGAGGCCATCGGTACTGCTCCCGGCAGTGCTCGCAGTCCGCTCGCCGCTCGAGTCAACGCGCATCGGCCTCGCGTTACCAAGCCAGCCGGGAAGGAAAGCGCCGGCATGCGGCCCGCCAGCGGCGTTACCGCCTCCGTTGTTTGCGTCGCGAGAAAGTGACGCATCACGGTACCCAACCGTCCCACGAGTCTCCCATCGTGTCCGCCGTTGCGCTCGAGCCGGCCATGGAGGTCGTGACCTCGGTCGCGGAGGAGGAGGGAATCGATGAGCACTCTGTGGATGGAGATCGTGCCCGGGCCGGAGCTGACGCAAGTTCGCGTGCAGAAGGGCCCGCACCGGACGCTGCTGCGAGCACGGCTCCCGCACTCGCCGAGCGATCCGCGTGCGGTGGCGATGCTTTGCGAAGCGGTCGCGCTCTGGTGCGGAACGAAGGTGTGCGCTGCGCTCGTTGTGGAAGGGCCGGATATTTTCTGCGCCACGAGACCTTGGCTCAACACCTTCGATACGCTGACCCGCCCGCGACGCTTCGACGTTCACTTCGTTTCCACCACGGCTCGCCCGATCGCCCGCGCCCACGATCAGGAAGAGGAAGGGGAAGAGCTCGGTAGCTATTGCGCCCTGCGCCGGCGCATCTTCGCGGAGGTGACGTTTTGATCTCCGTGGAGCAGCATGCCCGCATCCGCCGGCTCTTCTATGCCGAGCACTGGAAGATCGGCACCATCGCCTCCGAGCTCGGCGTCCATCCCGACACCGTGCGGCGCGCCATCGAGAGTGAACGCTTCAACCGGAGCACGCCCGCCGTGCGCGCGAGCCAGCTCGATCCGTACAAAGCCTTTCTCGCTGAGACCTTGAAACAGCATCCGCGTCTGCGCTCGACCCGTCTCTTCGAGATGATCCGTCAGCGGGGCTATGCGGGATCGGTCGTGCACCTGCGCCGCTACGTACGCACGATCCGGCCGGGCGGGCAGAAGGAGGCCTTTACCCGGCGTTGTCCGTTGATCGGGGAAGAGGCGCAGGTCGACTGGGGGAACTTCGGCAAGGTCCGGATCGGCCACGCCGAGCGGACCCTCTCCTGCTTCGTCTTGGTCCTCTCCTGGTCCCGGGCCATGTATGCACGCTTCGCGCTCGATCAATCGATGGAGAGCTTCCTCCGCGGTCACGTCGAGGCTTTCCATGCCATGGGTGGGGTTACCAGAGCCCTCCTCTACGACAATCTTAAGTCCGTGGTTCTCGAACGGGTCGGCGACCACATCCGCTTCCACCCGCGCATCCTCGATCTGGCCGGCCACTATCACTTCGCTCCCAAACCGTGCGCGGTGGCCCGAGGAAATGAGAAAGGGCGTGTCGAGAGAACCATCCAGTACCTACGTTCCTCGTTCTTCGCGGCACGCTCCTTCTCTTCCGTGAATGATCTCAACGCGCAGCTCGCCGCCTGGATCGAGCGAACCGCTCACGAGCGCAAAGTTCCCGGAGATCCCACGGGACGGCGCGTGGTCGACGCTTTGGAGGAGGAACGTTCCGTTCTGCTGCCGCTGCCCGAGCACGACTTCGAGTGTAATCTCGTTCGTCCCGTCGCGGCCGGCAAGACGCCCTACGTGCGCTTCGACGGCAACGACTACTCGATCCCCCATGCCCAAGTGCGAAAGGTCCTCACTCTCGTCGCTTCCGAGACCCTCCTGCGGATCCTCGATGGAAGCACCGAGATCGCTCGCCATGCGCGCAGCTGGGACCGGGGTCTGACTCTGGAAGATCCGGCTCACCTGGCCGCCCTGGCTCGCGAGAAGCGGCGCGCGCACGAGCACCGAGGGCGGGACCGGCTCCGATCGCGCTGTCCGCGCGCGGATGCTTTCTTGGAAGCGCTCGCTTTGCGCGGGGAGCCCATGGGCGGACACACCTCGCGTCTGCTCAAGCTTTTGGATCGCTATGGCGCCACCGATCTCGACGCTGCGCTCGCCGAAGCGCTAGCCCGGGGGGCCATCTCGGCCGCCTCCGTCGCCCACGTGCTCGATCAACAGGCTCGTTTGCGCGGCCAAGCGCCGCCCCTCGATGTCGTCCTACCCGACGATCCCCGGGTGCGCGAGCTCCGCGTACAGCCGCACGCGCTCGCTCCCTATGACGAACTGAGCACCGACTTCGAAGTCCCACCCACCGAGGAGATCTCCAATGACTTCACTGAATGACCGGCTCGTGACCATCGGTCTGCGCCATACCGCAGGACAGCTCGACGATCTCGTGGCCATGGCCACCCGCAAACGATGGAGCCCGACCCAGATCCTCGAGCACGTGGCCGAGATCGAGGATCACGAACGAGCGCAGCGCAGCCTCGAACGACGACTGGCTCGCAGCAGAATCGGACGCTTCAAGGCTATCGCCGACTTCGACTGGGCCTGGCCCAGCAAGATCGATCGCGACGCCGTCGAGTCCGCTCTGCGACTCGACTTCCTTAAGGAGAATCGCAACGTTGTCCTGGTCGCACCGCAGGGCTTGGGCAAGACCATGATCGCGCAGAACATCGCTCACGAAGCGGTCTTGAAGGGACACTCCGTACTCTTCCTCACCGCCGCCCAGCTCCTTCTCGATCTCGCCGGCAAGGACTCGGCCCGTGCTCTCGATGCCAGGTTCCGCTACTACAGCGGGGCTTCCCTCGTGGTCGTCGATGAGCTCGGGTACCTCTCTTACGACAACCGCAACGCGGATCTTCTCTTCCAGGTCGTGAGCCGCCGCTATGAAAAGAGGAGCCTCGTCCTGACCACGAACCTCGCCTTCAGCGCCTGGCCAACCATCTTTCCCAACGCAACCTGCGCCACCGCGCTCATCGATCGCGTCATCCATCACGCCGAGGTCATCGCCATCGAGGGAGAGAGCTACAGGCTTCGAGAAGCGGCGGAGGCAGCGCAAAGAGTACGCAAGGGGAAGGCCGGGAAGTGAGGCCGGCGCCAGTCCAGAAAACTACGCTTCCTCATGATCGCCAACAACACCACGCCTTCGCCGACATCCGCCCCTTTCTCTGCCAGATCGAAGCCGTGGAA
>CAMPIC010000130.1 GCA_946886185.1 uncultured bacterium | reverse complement strand
CGGCAAGCGCCTTCAGCGCGCGAAGACGACGACCGCCCGCTTCGACGGTGAAGCTTCCGCGCCGTTTCTTCGCCGGTGCGACGACGAGATTCTGGAGCAGCCCGCGGGCTTGGATGTCGGCCTTGAGCTGAAGGTCGGCCTGCTCGTCCACCGAGCGCCGGACGTTGCGGGGGCTCGGCACGAGCCTGTTGAGAGGGATGGTCCTGATCATGGCGGTCTCCGGATGAGAGCCGGCGCGGCCCTTCCGCACCCGTCGCTCACCCGCCTCCCGCTTTCGCTCCTCCCGGTCCTGCGGACCGGCCATGTCCGACGCTCAGCACCAGCTGGGCAGGCAATCGCCCGCCTGCGCGTCCAGGGAGAGCGGATCATTCGAGGCGTTGGCCGCCGCGGTCAGATTCATCCAGATGCCGACCGAGCCCACCCCTTCGCAATCGTTCTCCGGAGCGGTCCCCAGGGCTTTGTCGCGGGTGTCGTTCCAATCGAAGGAGTTTTCGAGGTCGATCTCCTCGGCATCGGTGACGTAGCCGCGGAAGAAGTCGGCGCAGGCCGCGTTCGGGATGTCGTCGACCGCGTATGCGCTCTCCAGGAATTGCGCCTGCTGGCCGCTCGTGCATCCGCACGGCACGTCCAGGTTGGCCCCGGTGTACACCTCTCCGGTCAGGAGCGCGCTGCACGCGTAGGAGAGGTCGGTCGCGGACACGAAACGGGCGAACTTGAGGAACGAGTCGTGGACGATCTCGGCTTTGACCCGCCGGACCGCGCCCTTGTACTCACCTTGCGAGACGATCGTGAATCCGTTCGCCTGATATGCGGTGATTCCGAGCCCCTTGATCACCGAGGCTTCGGCGATCACCTCGCCAGGACTGCCGCCGCTGAGGTCCTCGCTGATCACGAAGTCCGGGTGCCCGTCCTCATCGAAGTCTTGCATGGTCGCCGTCTGCGTCACGATCTGGCGCTTGGCGAGCGCGATGCCCGACTCCGCCGCTCCCAGCGCCATCAGCGAGTGCCGTTCGAACTTCGTCAGGTTCCGCTCGCCCATGGCCGTCACGACGACGGTGCTCGCGAGGATCGAGAGCGCTCCCAGGATCAGGAGCGAAAGCAAAAGCGTGCTTCCGCGCTCCGAGGCGCCGGTGCGATGGAGATGCTCGCGTGATGTGAGACTGCGCATCCTGTGTTCGCCTCCTGTAACGCCTGCGGGTCGGACTGCCGACCCGCAGCCGAGCCCAACCGCAACACCGTCAACCGCCGATCCGCGCCCGCCCGAGCGCCGGCTCACCGATTCGGCTACGCGCCGATCTTCGCGACCAGGAACTCCATCGGGAGCTCCACCAAACCGCTCGCTTCGTTCCAATTGAGGCGGATTTGCACGCGGACCATCCCATCCGGCAGGTCCGGATCGTCTTCGGACGGAGTGACGGAGACCCGTCCGCGCGCACCCGGGCCCAATCGTTCCGCCACATGCTCGGACCAGTCCTGCGCCGGAAGCGGAATCGAGCCTTCGTCCTCGGTATCGATTCCATCGAAGATCGAATCGATGTCGTCGAAGGTCTCGCTCATGATCTTCTCGCGGATCTCCTGAACCAGATTGTTCGCCTCCGTCTCCAGCCGCGCGTTCGACGTGTGACGATTGGAGAGCGCGAACACCTGCGAGATCCCGAGCACCCCCACGACCAGCAGGAAGACTGAGATCATCAACTCGACGAGCGTGAACCCCTGCTCGTCTCGAGTGCGGCGCGGGGGAGACAGGGCCGGCTGCCGGAAGGGGCCGGCGATCGCCGGGCACGCCTCCTCTGCGCGAGTTGGTGCGGACATTGTCGAGCGGTCTCCTTCCAGCCGAACGCCAGTCCGGAGCCATCGGGCCCCGCCGAACTCAAACCCACCACGGTGCATCGGCCGTGCCTCTCCATTCAGATCGGCCGCGCGCCCCCCTGGCCGAAGCAGAAACCGTCCGGTGCCAGGGTTTTACGCGAGAGCGGCATCCCGTGGGAATCCGGCGGGAAAAAACGGGCGGAAGGCACGGTGCACGGTCGGCGATGCACTTTGCCCCGGGGCAGCCGTCGCGAGGGGGCACGGCAAGGGGACCGGAGCTCGCCGCCTCGGGCCGTCGGGCGCGGAAAACGGGTAGGGGGAAGGCACTTTCGAGGCGGCGCGGCAGAGCTTTCGATAGCGTCAGCAGCGGTCCGGAGTTATCTTTGCGGGGACGGCTGACGATCTACCCCGGGAAGGAGCGGGAACCCCCCGAGCGCTCTTACAACCCGGTAAGCGGACGCGACGATCGTACGGCGCCCGCTCACCCTCTGGGGTTTCCCCCTAATTCCTGCTGGCTCAAGAAGTTGAGAAATGGTGCTGCAAAGCACAAAGGTTCATCAACCTAGGTTGACACCATTCGCGGTAACGGCCTATGGTGGGCCACGCCGAAAGGACACTCGTTCGTACTTCGTGAAACCGTGCAGGTTCCAGGATTCGAACGCTCCGAGGGAAGAAGGATCTTTCCGGCTCGCGGGACCAAGCCCGAGCTCGGCAAACGCGGTATCCGCCATGGCCTTGGACAGCGGATGTCCGGGGAAGCGATGCAAGGGGGTTCTATGTCCATGACAAGGCTTTCGATCCGGTGCGTGCTCGGCTTGACTCTCGCTGTCCTGGCGGCGTCGGTCGCGCACGCCGCGGGGACGACGGGCAAGCTGGCTGGGATCGTGAAAGACGCGGCCTCCGGTCTTCCGCTTCCCAGTGCCAACGTGATCGTCGTCGGCACCACGATGGGAGCGGCCTCGAACGAGGACGGGTCCTACACGATCCTCAATGTCCCGGCCGGGACCTACAACGTCCAGGCGACGGTCATCGGGTACACGCCGATCATCATGAATGACGTGCTGGTGTCGCCCGATTTCACCACCACCGTCGACTTCAGCCTCACCCCTACGGTCGTGATGACCGTGGAGCCGGTGGAAGTGACGTCGGAACGTCCACTCATCCAGAGAGACGCGACTTCCTCGGTGCGCGTCCTGGAGGGGGAGCAGTACACCAATCTTCCCACCCGTGGGTACCAGGATGCCGTCTCCGTCCAATCGGGCGTGGTCGGCAGCATGGGATCGGCCCGCGGGGACATCCAGGGAAATGAGTCCACGAACAATCCGGTCCTGTTCGTGCGCGGCGGACGCGCCAATGAAGTCTCCTACTTCGTGGACGGATTTTCCCAGCAGGATCCGCTCACCGGGTATTCCACGACCTCGATCAACACCAACGCGGTGCAGCAGGTCGTGATCCATACCGGAGGATTCAACGCGGAGTACGGCCGGATCATGTCCGGGGCCGTCAACGTGGTGACAAAGGAAGGCGGAAGCGAGTATTTCGGATCGATCGACGTCGTGACGGACAACTTGGGCGGCGACTGGGTCGGCAGCAAGAAGTACGACTATAACGTCTATGACGTAGCGCTCGGCGGTCCGCTCATCCCCGGCAACTCCTCGATCAGCTTCTTCGCCTCCGGGGAACGACGCTGGTACGGAGATCGCTCTCCGCGCAAGTTCGATACGGGCATCATTCCGGAAGGCGCTCCCGTCGAGCTTCGCGACGGAATCCTCCCGAACAACACACTTTCCGGCTACACCTGGCAAGGGAAGTTGGACTGGAAGGTCACTCCCGGGACCAGCCTCAAGTTCGGAACTCTCGGTTCGACCGATGATTGGCAGGAGTACCTGCACACCTACGCGTTCGTCATCGAGAGAACCCCCCGGTACGAGGACCGCAACCAGTCGTACTTCGGAACCCTCACGCAGAGCTTCGGGGCGAACACCTTCGCCGACTTCAAGATCAACTACTTCAAGACCGACCGGACCCGCGGAGACGGACTTGCCTTCGACAACCTGCTGGAATACGCGCGGTACGACAGCGTCGACGGCGAGCTCAAGCCCGTAGGAAATCCTCGCTTCGACGAGACGACCCTGTTCTGGTTGAGCGAGGATCCGACCACGCCCGAGACCGAATCCCACATCTGGGACGATCTCCTGAAGCGCGAGTCGAGCTACTGGGGATTCGCAGCCGACGCGACCCACCAGTGGAACGAGTTCAATACCATGAAATTCGGCGGAGACCTGCAGCGGCATCATCTGCGCTATTACAACCACCTGGTGCCCACGCAGGCGATCCTGGGTGATGACGTCGGATACGACGACGTTGTCAACTACGGGTACGACCCGTTCGGAAACGAGATCGATGACGAATCGATCGGCGGTTTCGACGACGGTCCGAAGAAGCCGATCGTCGCCTCGGCCTACGCCCAGAACAAGTTCGAGTACCACGACTTCGTCCTGAACGCCGGCCTGCGTTACGACCACTACGATCCGAAAGCGCCGGCGCTGGTGAACCCGAACTTCCCGTTCGGGACGCGCGAAGGGGATGCCAATCTCGACGACGAAGACCTCACCGATTCCAACGCGCAGGACAAGCTTTCCCCGCGGCTCGGGTTCGCGTTCCCGATTTCCGAGGGAACGCTGTTCCACGCGAACTACGGCAAGTTCATCCAGCAGCCGAACCTGGAAGATCTGTACACGAGCTATCGGTATCTCGAGTACAAGATCCGGTTGTCCGGGTACTACTACGCGTTCGGCAACCCGAACCTGATTCCCCAGGAGACGACGGCGTACGAAGTCGGAGTCACGCGGGCTTTGAACGAGGATGTGCGCCTCGACGTGACCGCCTATTACAAGGACGTGTCCAACCTCGTCGAGGTCTCGAACATCCCGTCGAACCCGTCGAGCTTCGCGTCGTACCGGAACAACGACTTCGGAACGATCAAGGGGATCGACTTCGCTCTCAGCATGCGCGAGCGGAACGGCATTTCCGGCGGGCTCAACTACAGCCTGTCGTACGCCAAGGGAACCGGCTCTCGCGCGCAGACGCAGCGGAACATCGCCTGGCAGGCGGAAGAACAGCCGCGCCAGACCGCGCCGCTCGCGTTCGATCAGCGGCACAAGCTCTCCATCAACGCTGACATCCGCGGCGGAGAAGCAGCCGGTCCTCGGATCGGGAACTTCTATCCGCTGGCCAACTCCGGAGTCAACGTGCTCTTCCGCGCTTCGAGCGGATTCCCGTACACGCCGGTGTACACCTGGAACGAGATCACCCTCGGCTCCGCCGCAGCGGAAGTCGCCGGGCCGATCAACTCCGTGTATGGACCCTGGACCTATCAGGTGGATACCAAGGCTTCGCGCGCGATTCCGGTCGGCGGATTGAACCTGGAAGCGTATGTCTGGGTCCTCAACCTGCTGGACACGCAGAACGAAGTCTTCGTCTATGAGAGCTCCGGCAGCGGAGACTCGACTGGCTGGCTGGCGACCGAGGAAGGCCGCATCTGGGCCGAGCAAAATGGCCCCGAGGCCGTGGCGCTCTATCGGTTTGCTGAGAACAATCCCAACAACTTCAGCATTCCGCGGATGGTGCGTTTCGGACTGAAGCTCAGTTTCTAGTCGAATCGGCAAAGGGACAGCCGGCCGGGGAAGCCGGCCGGCCTGGCCGAGAGGCCGGGATCATGGAGGACACCGATGAATCGAGTACCGTGGTTGCGAGTGGGCGCAGCAGGAGCGCTGGCCCTCTCGATACTGGGCGTGTCGCCGCTGCACGCCGCGCCACCAGAGCAGATGGGGCCGATCCCACAAGACCTGGATCGTGAGACCAGGTTCGACGTGAACGCGTTGGACATGTTCGTGACGAACCATGGTTCCTTCGCGTACAACATCCCCGTGGGAGTTTCCGGGTTGGTCTATCCGAAGGGGACCGAAAACGGGATGATCTTCGCCGCCGGGATGTGGATGGGGGCGAAGGTCAACGGCCAGACCCGCGTTTTCGTGAACGAGTATTCCTGGGAAACCGTGCCCGGAAAGATCAACCCGGACGGCGGCTTCGATCCGACCTGGTCGGACAATCCCCACTGGCGCACGTACAAGATCAATCGCGGCGATAACGACAACAACAACCCGGACTACGCGGAGTGGCCGGTCGAGGACGGAGCGCCGGTAGATAGCTTGGGCAACCCCCTCCTTATCGGCGATCAGACCCTCTGGTGCGTGTACCACGACCTCGACACGAGCGCGCATTCGAACGACGCCGGATCGACCGCGCCGCTCGGCATCGAGGTGCAGCAGACCACCTTCGGTTTCAACCTCTCGGGACCACTCGAAAACGTGGCTTTCCTCAAGTTCCTGATCGTCAATAAGGGCGGCAATACGCTGGAGGACGCGTTCGTCTCGATCTGGTCTGACCCGGACCTGGGAGGCGCCGCGGACGATCTGGTCGGCTCCGACACCTTGCTGTCTCTCGGGTATTGCTACAACGCGACCAACCGCGACAATGTCTACAGTCCCAATCCTCCCGCAGTCGGAATCGACTTTTTCCAGGGCCCGGTCGTGCCTTCGGAAGGAGACACGGCGCTCGTGAGCGGCCAGCCGCTCCCGGGGTTCCGCAACCTGCCGATGGCCTCCTTCAACAAGTACATCAACGGAACCGACCCTTCGAGCGCCCAGGACACGTACAACTACATGCTGGGGCTCGAACGGAACGGAGATCCCGTGGTGGATCCGACGACCGGCGAGATCACCCGTTTCCAGTTGGCAGGCGATCCGGTCGCGCGCACCGGTTGGCTCGACAGCAACCCCGCCGACCGGCGTCTGATGCTCTCGGCCGGACCGTTCCGAATGGAACCGTGGACCGACACCGACGGCGACGGCACGCCCGAGGTGGGCGAGCCGGGAGTGCAGGAGGTGGTGTGCGCGGTCATCGTCGGCCAGGGCCGCGACCGTCTCACCAGCATCACCGCGATGAAGTTCAACGACCTCTTCGCGCAGACTGCCTTCGACAATAACTTCGTGCTTCCTTCGGCTCCGCCGCCTCCGGTGGTACATGCCGCGAGCTTGGATGAGGCGATTTCGTTCTCCTGGGGCGATACGTCGGAAGTGCATTACGACGAGCCCGGCTATGAGTTCGAAGGATACAACGTGTACCAGCTCGCCTCGCCGGATCCGTCCGCGGAGCGCGCGCTCGTTGCGACGTTCGACGTCAACAACGGCATCGGGATCGTCTTCGACGATCAGTTCGACCCGGAGTCGGGCGTGGTCGTGAATCGGCCGGTGCAGTTCGGTGCGGATAGCGGGGTGAGCCGCCGCATCACGGTGCGCGAGGACTTCATCAACGGCGGCGGCTTGCGCAACGGCAAGGAGTATTACTACCTGGTCAGCGCCTACTCCTTCGGTGATGAAGCGGTGGCGGGGTTCCGCACCTTGGAAAGCTCGTTCATCCCAATCACAGTGGTCCCCCAGAATCCTCCTGCAGGCGTGGTTTTCGGGTCGGTGTCAGACGATGTCCTGGAAGCCGTTCATGTATCCGGCGAGGGGTCGGCTGATGTCATCCCGACGGTGATCGATCCGAGCCAACTGACTGGAGACACGTACCGGATCGCCTTCGATGACATCGTCGTCGAGACCGTGAT
>CAMPIC010000129.1 GCA_946886185.1 uncultured bacterium | reverse complement strand
GCCGGGAGTGATCCGCACCAGATCCGTGCCACGCACTCCCGCGCCGGGAGTGATCACCAGATCCGTGCCACCCACTCCCGCGACGGGAGCGATCCGCACCCAAATCCGTGCCACGCACTCCCGCGACGGGAGTGATCCGCACCAGATCCGTGCCACGCACCTTCCCCGCCAGGAGCGTGGGGCTGATGGGAGTCGATGTCAGGAAGCTGCATCGACCCGGCGCAGGGAAGGTTGGTTAGAGGTATTACACTGAATGGTGATTCGACCTATTGCTGCGCATCGTGGCAAACACCCGCGAGGCAGAGAGCAGAACTCTGCGTCCGGGAAATTCGCGGACAAGTCGCCGCGGGGAGTCGTCGAGAGTACGTTGGGCCGGTGCGCCCTTCGCGGCGGTTCCACTTCGTGTATGGCCTCGGGATCACTTTCCGTGATCGTCACCCAGGATCGGCTCGATAGGAGTTCATCGTCATGGATCCACGCATGTTGCGGAGCTGGCCGTCGCAAAAGATCCGACCGATACTCGCCCGCTCGGTGCCGATCCTGCTGTTGCGCATCGGCCTGGTCGGATCTTTGTCGCTCGGAGCCTTCGAGTCTGCACGATCGGAGTTTTTCTGGGGGAATCCGTCGCCTCAGGGCAATCCGATCCGCGCGATCGAGCTGCAGGACGACTTCATCGGCTATGCAGTCGGGGATCTGGGAACATCGCTGCGCACGATCGACGGTGGAGCCACCTGGGAAGATCGCACGCGGCTCGGCGAATTCACGGCCGACCTGCGCGATCTGATCTTCGACGGAGAAGGAGCGTTGCTGGCCGCCGGCAGCGAGCCGGGGATCTTCCGCAGCACGGACGAGGGCACCACATGGCAGCCCGTCGCGGTCGAGCCGCCGGCCAGCTTCTACAACCTGTTCCGCATCGACAGCGCGACGATCTCCTCGGTCGGAGCAGGAGGGCAGGTCTACCGCTCGCTGGACGATGGCGCTTCGTGGACGCAGATGCCCGCGCTCGGGGGGCAGGAGCTGGTCGACCAATGGTGGCACGACGCGCAGCGCGGCTATGTTATCGGCCCCTTGCGCGCCCGCGCCACGACCAACGGCGGAATGTCGTGGCAAAGCATTCCCGGGGTGGTCGAGAACTTCTTCTTCCCCGGCGACATCCAGTTCCTCGATGCGAACAACGGCTGGATCCTCGTCGACTTCACGACCTATCGCACCACCAACGGAGGGGCGAGCTGGTTTCCCAAGCACGGGAATCCTGGCGTGGCTCCGATCTACCAGCAGGAAGCGGTCCTCGTGGACGTATCCACACGCTGGATCTGCACCGCCGCCGAAGGAGCGGAGATCTGGAAGACGACCGACGACGGATTGACCTGGACGCAGCAGTACGGCAACCAGACGGTGTCGGGGATTCACGAATTGACCCGCGCGCCGAGTGGTCGGCTCGTCGCGGTAAGCGATGCGGGAGATCTCCTGTGGAGCGACGACGGCGGGTCGAGCTGGCTCAACGCCACCCTGGCGCTCACGCAGTCTCGAGCGCTCCTCGTGGTCGAGTCGAACGATCGAGGGACTTGCTTTGCGGGTGGATACGACGGCGGATGGATCCAGAGCACGGACTTTGGACGTACCTGGTTCTTGCCGGCATTGGGGATGCCGTTCACGCACTTCTTCGCGATCGCGAGCAGCGGTTCAACCTGGTACGCGGGGGGCACCTCCTCTCCGAGCAGAGTGGCGCGTTCTTCGGATGACGGCGCCACCTGGCAGGCGGTCACATTGCCGGGGGGCAGCGTAGGGGCGGCAGTTTCCTTCGCGGCTCCGAGCGCGGTCGTCGCGTTCGCGGCGACCTATGGCGGCTCGACAATCAACTATGTCTTCCGCACGACCGATGGCGGCGCCAGTTGGCATCTTCGCAACTCCGGACTCCCGACCAATCAGAGATTCTTCTGCATCTCCTTCCTGGATCCGCTCCATGGCTATGTCGGAGGCGGGGAAACCCAGCCCAGTCTCTGGCACACGACGGACGGCGGAGCGAGCTGGATCTCGCGCTCGCCCAGCGGATTCCTGGGCGCGGACGAGCCGCACGACATGCACTGGATCGATCTCGATACCGGAGTCGCGGTCGGAGTGAACGGAGCCTACCGCACCACCGATGGGGGCGCCCATTGGAGCGTGACGCACACCGGCCCGTATCAAAGGTTGGACTTCGACACGCCGCTCCACGGATACAGTCGCGACCTGGACCAGTCGGTCTGGGAGACGGAGGACGGCGGGATCAGCTGGCACTCCATTTACACGCCGATCAGCTACTACTACGACGACGTCGAAGCGATCCCGTCCGGATACCTGGTGGCGGGCACGTATGGGAGAATTCTAGGATCTGTGTCGAACGCGTCCACGGTCGAGCCCGCACGTTCTTCGTTGTCGGTTTCTTTGACCGCAGGCCCCAACCCGGCCCGGGCGGCGGTTCGGTTGTTCCTGCGTTCCCCGATCGAGGACCATCTGGAAATCCGCGTCGTCGACGTCCAGGGCCGGGCGCACGCGCACTGGTCGCGCTCCCTCGGGCGCGGCGAGTCGGTGGAAATTTCCTGGGATCCGCCGGCATCCGGCGTCTGGTTCGTGCAGGCGCGCGGAGCATCCGGCGCGCGCGCGGCCACTCGGTTCATTCGACTCGCCGGCCGATAGTTCGCGTCTGCGGGACGCACACGGGCGGAACCAGCGAGCACCCTGTTGGTCTCCAGCCCTTGTTGTGGATACAGAGCACGATGCCGGCGACGAACGAGCCCCCTGCTGGTCGCCGGTCGCCAGCCGGGGTCGTGTGTACAGCGGGCGATCCCGGCGACGAACGAGCTCCCTGCTGGTCCCAGCCGGTGTTGTTGAGACAGCGGTCGATGCCGTTGGCGGCGGGATTCCAGGGCGGCGACCCCAGGATGAGAGCCCGACCTGCCGCAGCGCACAGTGGGGACGACGCGGGTGGGCGAAAAGGGGCGGCCCTCCGAACGAACACCGATCGAAGGGCCATCCGTACCAGTCACTCCCGCGCCGGGAGCGCAGGACGCGAAATCCGTGTCACACGCCCGCGCCGGGAGCGCCGGAGTGTCGGACGCGAAATCCGTGCCACTCACTCCCGCGCCGGGAGCGCGGCGCCCGGTCTGCGCCGCGTCTTTTATTCACACTCGCCGGATCAGCGCGTCAGGAGCATCTTTCCCGTCGAGGTCTCCGAGCCGTTGGTTACGCGGTACAGATAGATCCCGCTTGCGGCGTTGCGGCCGAGCTCGTCGCGGCCGTCCCAGACCACGCCGTGCGCGCCCGCGGGCTGCAGCTCGTCGACCAGCGTCGTCAGATGCTGCCCCAACACGTTCTGCACCGACACGGTGACGTGGCCCGGCTGGCCGAGCGTGTACCGGATGTGTGTGGCAGGCCGGAAGGGATTGGGAACATTGGGCTGCAGGGTCAGCACGCTCGAGGCGACACTGGAGCCGCCGGGAACCGAGGCGGTCGCGCCCGCGGCCTCGACGGCGGCACGCGCATTCACGCGGCCGTAGCCGAGCTCCTGGGAATGTCCAGGTAGGCCCGGATTCCAGTTGTAGTTGTAACCTCCGACCTTATCGGCCGTGTCGCGCAGGATCTGGCGCGCATCGACGTTGGTGAGCGCGGGATTGACGGAGAACAACAAGGCCGACACTCCGCCCACGATCGGCGCGGCGAACGAGGTTCCATCTCCGGAGGCGAACCCATCGCCGTACACGCAAGAGAGAATGCTCACTCCGGGCGCGGCCAGCTCCTGATCGATTCCGCGGCAGGAGAATCCCGCGATTGCATCCGATTGGGTCGTGGCCCCCACGGCGATGACGTTGGCATCGCGCGCGGGGTAGCTGACCGCTCCGCTGCTATTTCCGGAAGCGCAGTCGATGAGCAGGCCGGAATTCCAGGCTTCCGCGAGCGCGGCGTCGACTGCGGCGGTTTGACCGACGGTGAGGCTCATGGTGATGACCCGGGCTCCGTTGTCCATCGCGTAGAGAATCGCGTCATCGAGGATCGCGGTGACGGGCGCGGTGTCGCCGACGCCGACCACCATCACCTTCGATCCCGGAATGCTGAATCCATCGCCGAACCCGAATCCTCCCGCCACGCCTGCGACGCCGAAGCCGTTGTGCGTTTTCGCGGCGACGATGCCCGCCACGCGCGTGCCGTGATCGAAGATCCCACGCGCGTCATTGTCATCGTTGGTGAAATCCCACCCCTTCCAGTCGTCGATGTAGCCGTTTCCATCGTCGTCGATCCCGTTGCCGGTGGTCGGGTTCTCCGAGCTCGTCCACCGATCTTCTCCAGGATTGAGATAGATCGATTGATAGCCGTCGTCTCCCGCTCCCATGTCGTCGTGCGTCCAGTCGGATCCGGAGTCGAGAACACCCACCACGATCGCGGGACGACCGACTTCCAGATCCCAGGCTTCGGGCGCGTCCACGTCGGCGTCGTTGCCCTGATTGAGATGCCACTGCTGTCCATAACGAGGATCGTTCGGAACGGCCAGGTACGCGCCGATCGAGTTGGGCTCGGCGCTGCTCACGAGCGGCGAGTCGAGGAAGCGCAGAGCCAGGTCGATCACGTCCGCGCCTTCCGCGACACGCAGATCGATGAAACCGAGCCGATTCGAGCGGACCACCTCGGTATCGAGCGACTGGAAGAGCGTCGTCTGCTCCTGCAGCGAGACTTCCGGAGCGAACCGAACCGTGATGATCTGGGGATCGACGCTGAACACCTCGCCCTGGGAGGTGAACAGCTTCCACGCGCCGTCCACCTGACGGTACTCGTGATTGCCGATCACAACGGACTCGGCGGCGGGCACGGTATCCGCCCCGATCAAAAAGCCGCCCACGGCGAGAAGCGTCGCCGCGAGGCGGAGGGGCGAACGGGAAATCAGGGACCGGGCCGGCCGGTCGCCCTGGAGGGAAGCAACTCTGCGCTCGAACATAGAAAGATCCACCTTTGGTGTGGGAGCAATGAGTAGGGCCCCGATCGGAAGCGGTCGACGTTCCCGCTGTTCCCCCCGGATCGAAGCGACGAACCACCGCCGATCAGGATACCACAGCCGCCGGCACCGGCATCGGCACGCGCTCTCCCCCAGCTACGCCCGGATTGCACTCGCCTTCGCCTGCGTCACCACGCCACGCACATCCTCCTGTGCAGTACTTCGGAGAGACGGGCAATCCTCTCCTTTCGCCCTGGGTCGGTTTCCCGGCGGCACCCGTAAAGCGAGCGCTCTCCTCCCGTTTCCCGCGCTTGCGGAGCGCTCATCGCTTCGATTTCCCCGCGGCATGCGGTAGTGTCTCCGTCTCCTCGGGCGCGGCCGTGGAGCATGATCGACGACCGAGCGCTCGGGGAAAGGTCCCCCGAAGCGCGTGAACCCGAACTCCCGCCACCGGATATTCCATGTTTCGAGCCAATCGCTATCGAACTCATCGCTGCGGCGCGATCGAACGCTCGCTGCAGGGCCAAACCGTCACGCTCGCCGGATGGGTCCATCGCAAACGCAACTTCGGCGGACTCCTCTTTCTCGTGCTGCGAGACCACTCGGGCATCATCCAGATCGTTGTCGACACGGCGGCGGAGTTCCATGAGGCAACGGAGAACGTGCGCCTCGAAAGCGTCGTGCAGATCACCGGAGAAGTGACGCTCCGCGATGAAGCGAACATCAACCCGAACATGCCGACCGGAGAAGTGGAAATCCTGGCGCGGTCCTTCGAGATCCATTCGGCCGCCGAGATCCTCCCTTTCCCCGTCGCCGACGAAACCGACGCGCCCGAGTCGGAACGCCTGCGCTATCGATTCCTCGATCTGAGGCGGGAGCGGCTCAATCGCAACATGCTGCTCCGCTCCATGGTGGTGCAGTCGATCCGCCGGCGCATGACGGAGATGAACTTCTTCGAGTTCCAGACTCCGATCCTGACCTCGAGCTCTCCGGAGGGCGCGCGCGACTATCTCGTGCCGAGCCGTGTGCATCCGGGAAAGTTCTATGCGCTCCCGCAGGCGCCGCAGCAGTTCAAGCAGCTCCTCATGGTGTCGGGCTTCCCGCGCTACTTCCAGATCGCTCCCTGCTTCCGCGACGAAGATGCGCGGGCCGACCGATCGCCGGGCGAGTTCTACCAGCTCGATCTCGAGATGGCGTTCGCCGAGCAGGACGACGTCTTCGAGGTGCTCGAGAATCTTCTGAGCGGGCTCTTCGAGGAGTTCACCGACTGGCGCGTGACGGCGCCTCCGTTTCCGCGCATCACCTATCGAGATGCGATGCTGCGCTACGGCACCGACAAGCCGGACCTGAGGTTCGCGTGCGAGATCCAGGACGTCTCCGAGCTCTTCCAGACTTCGGAGTTCCAGGCATTCCGATCGGTGGTCGAAAACGGCGGTGTGGTGCGCGCGCTCCCCATCCCCGCGGCGTCGCAGTCACGCAAGTTCTTCGACGGCTTCGACGCGTTCGTCAAGGAACAGGGCGGCAAGGGTTGCGCGTGGATCGCGTTCCCGGAGGATTCCGCTCCCAAGGGCTCGATCGCGAAGTTCCTGGATGAAAGTCTGCTCGCTTCCCTCGAAGCACTTCCCGGTGTGGGGAAAGGGTCTGCGATCCTGTTCCTCGCGGGAGAAGAAGGACCGACCTCCACTCTGATGGGAAGGCTGCGGAACAAAGCGGCGGACGAGCTCGATCTGCGCGAGAAGGGAGTCTATCGATTCTGCTGGATCGTCGACTTCCCGATGTACGAGTGGGACGAGGAACACCAGAAGATCGAGTTCTCGCACAATCCGTTTTCCATGCCGCAGGGGGGAATGGAAGCGCTCCTGACGCAAGACCCGCTCGAGATCCTCGCGTATCAGTACGACATCGTCTGCAACGGCGTGGAGCTCTCCTCCGGCGCGATCCGGAATCACCGTCCGGACATCATGTACAAGGCGTTCGAGATCGCCGGGTACGATGCCTCGGTAGTGGACGAGAAGTTCGGAGGGATGATCCGCGCGTTCAAGTACGGCGCCCCTCCGCACGGCGGCATCGCCCCGGGAGTGGACCGCATCGTGATGCTGATCGCGAACGAGCCGAACATCCGCGAAGTGATCCTGTTCCCGATGAATCAGAAAGCGGAAGACCTGCTCATGGGCGCGCCATCCACCGTGCGCCCCGAGCAACTGGAAGAACTCCACATCCGCATCGTGCCACCTCGCTGATCACGCCCCGCACTGAAGTCGCCGACAGTCCATCACGGTGCGGTTCGGCGAGGCGTCCCGGCTCGACGGAGCTTGAATCGAGCGGGTCTTCTGCTAAACTCGGTCTCGACTCGTTTTTCCCGGAGGACCGGCACCCGCAGCCGGTTCGATCCAGGCATATGCAGCATCGTGGATTCCTTTGACCCGGGCGACCCCGCCCGGGGACGCCCAGAACCTTCAGGGTTTGCCCGAGCCAGGTCCTTCCGGCCGCGGGAATCCTCACAGAGCAGGGAGCACTCAACATG
>CAMPIC010000128.1 GCA_946886185.1 uncultured bacterium | reverse complement strand
AAGCTTCCAGATGCGCACAAATTTCTTGAGCACGACGATGAGCTCGGCGCAGGCGCGGAGCGATTCACCGCCGTGCCCCGAAAGAGTTCGCACGAGCAGGGAAGAATCGCCTACCGGCACGCGCCCGATTCGGTGGATCACGAGGATCGCCTGCAGTTCGTGCGCCGCGGCGATCCGCCGCGCGAGCAGCTCGAGTTGATGCTGCGCCATCTCCGGATGCGCCTCGTACTCGATCGCGACGATACGGCGCTGCTGCGGCGGCGGAGCATGGACCTCCCGTTCGAGCTCGGCCGGCAGTGGGGCGCTGGCCGCTTCTCGTTCGAGCTCGGCTGGCAGTGAGGCGCTGGCCGCTTCTCGTTCGAGCTCCCCTGGCAGCGGAGCGCTGGTCGCTCGTGCGATCTCCCTTGGTGACGGAGCGCTTTCGAGTTTCCCTCCCGCGGAAGCTCCGGCTTCCGGCGGTTCGAGGTCGCGCACGATTCCGTAGAAGTCGAGCCACGCTCCGACCGAGCCTTCGAGTCGCCCTCGTTCGCGCATCGATCCGGCTGGCTGAGCGGCGTTGACCGACCAGGGGAAGGGCAGATCTCGAAGAGACTCTTCGATCGTTGCGGTCGTGAGGAGAACGAGCGTCTGCACAGGTCAGCCGCCTTGCACGGGCGGGACCAGGGATAGCTCGTCCGCATCCTGCAACCGGTGCTGCGGGTCCACGTAGTCGAGAGCGACCGCGACCATACAGGTGGGAAGATGCCGCGCGACCGCGGGGTGGCGCGATTGCAGCTCCGCCAGCGCCGCTTCCACGGTGGCTCCCTCGGGCAGGTCCAGATCGAGCACGTCGGCGCCCGCATCGATCCGCATTTGAGCGAACAGTCGCACGCGGATGTTCATGATCGATCAGCCGCCGATTGCCGTCATGCTGCGTCCGGGCTTGTACTGGCCGCGGAACTCGTGTTCGGCCGGTTTCAATCCGAGACTCCGCCGGAAGACAGCAGCCACGTCCTCATCGGTGCCGCCCGCCCGCAGCACTCCTTTGAGATCGAACTCGAGATGGTTGCCCAGACAGGGGCGAATCTTCCCGTCCGAAGTGAGCCGGATCTTGTTGCACGCGTCGCAGAAGTGGAGATCGGTCATCGCCCCGATGAAGCCGATGAGCTGTCCATCGGCGGTCCGATAGTAAATCGCCGGGCCGTGCCCGAGGCGCACCTCTCCCGCATGCGAGAGCGGAACCTCGCGCTCCAGGATGGATCGCGCTTCCTGGGCGGGGAGGAACGTCTCCGGAGTCAACACCTCCGTGGTTGTGATCGGCATCAGCTCGATGAAGCGCAGGTAAGCGCCGCGCTCGCGCGCGAACCTCAGCAGGGGGATCATCTGCGCCTCGGTCATTCCGCGCATCAGGACGGCATTGAGCTTGATTTTGGGAAAGCCCGCCGCGACCGCCGCGTCGATTCCGTCGATCGCGGAGGGCAGCTCCTTGAGGGTGATCCGCCGATACGCATCCGGATCGAGCGTGTCGAGCGAGATGTTGACCGAGTCGATGCCCGCGACCTTGAGGCGTTCCGCCACCGGCGCCAGCAGCGTCGCGTTGGTGCTGAGACCGAGCGAAGCGATCCCGGGAATGCGACCGAGCTCCTCCAGGAACGAGACCACGTCCTTACGCACGAGAGGCTCGCCGCCCGTCACTCGGAACTTGGTGAATCCCAGGGCGACGGCGACCCGGACGATCCGCAGGATCTCTTCATAGGTCAGGATCTGATCGCGTTCCTTCCAGTCCTTCAGGGTTTGCGGCATGCAGTAGACGCACCGCTCGTTGCATCGGTCGGTGATCGAAATACGCAAATAATCGATCTTGCGACGCGACCAATCCAGCAGCGGGGCTGCGGCTCCTGCCGGCGCTGGGCGAGTTTCGTCTGAAGGCATCATAAAAACTACGCTATCAAAAGTGGGAATGCCCGGACATGAGGGTTACCGCGGACGAGCGGCTCCTCATCCCTACGATCCCACCTGAAAAAGCGTCCCTTCCTTTCCATTCTGCTCGAGCGCGACCTGCTTCGCGTAGTCGTCCATCATGGCGTCGTGCTCGGTGAGCGAGATCACGTTGGGCGTCTTGTACCACTCCGCGAGGTCGACCACGACGTCGATCGGAAGAGTCTGGTCCTCGACAATGGCCGCGTGCGCGAGCAGCTCGACGTCGAAGAAGTGATGTTCGGCGGGACGGGTCGCATCCGCGAAACGCCCAGCGTGCGTGAGGAACGCCAGGGTCTGATTCTCGTGGCGGAAGCGCCCTTCCAGCTGCATGTAGTGGTAGCCGCCGCCCCAGTTGACCGGCCACTCCATCGCGCGATTCTCGTCGGTGTTGGGAAGAGCGTTGGTGCGGTTCTTGTCCTCATCGAGTCCGAAGGTGAAGACCAGGGTCGGATAGTGCCCTTCGGGGATTCCGGTCAGCAGCAGATCGTGCGTCTCCGGACTCCGGATGTCGATCAAGTGGGCGTTGCCCGCGTTGAAGGTGTCGTCCGGTCCTTCCAACCCGACATCGGAGAGGTAGTAGCGGAGCTCCTGGACCATGAAGGTGTCGCCGGCGGCGTTGCGATACTTCATCTGATCCAGCTCCAGGGTGTCGCCGTCCACGACGTGGACGAAGTGGAGGCGAAGGTCTCCGGTCGGCGCATCGGGCGGGTCCGTGGTGTTGTCGTCGGATGAACACGCGAAGCCGAGGAAGGCGAGGAGCGCGAAGGCGGGACGAAGATTCAGGGGACGACGCGACTGCATCGAGGCATTCTCCTTCCGGTGCAATCGAGTCGGTCGTCTTCGACGAGCTCCTCGGCGAGACCGACGGTGCGCACCGGTATGCGTCATGGCGGCGCAACCGAGTGGCGGTCCTTGCGTCTCTCGATTGTGGCCGGGTTTTCCGCGCCCGGGTCGATCGAACCTTCTGGGGCGCGCGCTTGTAGGATCACACTCAGAGCCGGGAACGGGTTCCTGAGAACTGCCGCCGCCGCGGCGAGCTATCGCGAGTATACCCCCGCCGGCGGAATCGCGCTGGCCTCGTGATAGAATGCAGGTCTGTCTCCCGCGAAATATGGGCTCTGGCGATGGGATGGCGCGATGGCTGACATGAGGGAAGCGATGCGCAAAGCCGGCCTGGTTTCCTCCAAACAGGCGCGGCAAAGCCAGCATCAGGAACGCGTTCGGCGCAAGGAAATCGGGCACCGAGGGCTGGAGTCGGAGCAGCAGGAACGTGAGCGTCAGGCCCGGCTGGAGCAGGAGCAGCAGCGGGCTCGAGACCAGGAGGCCGAGCGCGAGCGTCGAGCCAGGCTGGAGTCCGCGGCGCGAAGCGCAGACCTCGTGGGGATGGTCGCTTCCGGACTGGTCCCGGGCGCGACCGCCGGGTCCAGGCAGTACTTCTTCACTCTAGCTTCAGGCCAGATTACCTACCTGGAGCTGTCGGACGGAGCGCACAAAGCGCTGCAGAACGGCGCTGCCGCTATCGTGGAGTCTCTGGGCGCGGTTCGGTCTCCATTCTGCGTGGTCACGGTCCAGACCGCGCAGGCCTTGCGGCAGCATCGCCCCGAACTTGTCCTCGAGCTTGCGCCGCCATCCGCCGATCGCCCCCGAAGGTGATCCACTCGGGCGCCCTCGTTTAGAGGTGTCCGCGAGTCGGCGTTGAATCGGCTTCATCGAGACCGGGCAATAGAACAGAGCTTCACACGGCAAACTAACTATACAGGGACTTCACTCCGCCCCAAGACTTCAGCTCAACGAAGGGAGCGGGGCCGATCCTCTTGTCCCGCCACTCGATGATTTTCCAAACAGGGACTCCGTCGACGATCTCCTGCGGATCCTGCCAGAGGAAGAAGATCGCCTGGTCGCCGGCCACCTTGTAGATGATGTTCTCGCCGCCAGCGGGATCTCGAGTATCCACGGAGAGCTCGACATTGGTCACGATCGCTTTCATCGTCCCTTCGGGGAAAGGGCGGATTCCCTCGTCCAGTGTGTCTGCGAGCACGGGTGTGCCCACTACATAGTCCAGCTGTATTCGCTGCACGAGATTGGCTCCGAACATGTTCGTCGTGGCATTGCGCTCCTCGTTCCAATCCCAATTCGGGGGTATGTCCGGATCTCCCTGCACGTCTGTAGGATCGAAGACGAACACGAAGCTGGAATCATCGAAAAGCGCCGCGTAACGCGCGATGTCCCGCGCTTCATACGCATCGATCAGCTCCTGCATCACTCCTGCGATGGTCTTGCGCGGATCTTCCGGTGTCGGAGGAGTGACCTTGTCGTCATCGGAGCATCCGGCCCCGGCGATCATCATTGCAGCGGCGATGCCCATCGTCATCCTCCGTCCGAGCCCCTTGAAACCACGATCGGACCGCAAACGCATCCAAGACCTCCATTCACTCATGATCCGCTGACAACTTCATGCAATTCGAGAAATCGGCAGCCCGAGCCGGAACGAAGGCGCAGGCTCCTTCCATCGGGACGTTGCTGTGCTTCGATCATCGATAGTTGTTCTTAACCGCTCCCCAGGTGGTATCGATCGTAGGAATGGGACCGACCTTTCGTTCACGCCACTCGAAGATCTTCCATGCCGGGACGCCGTCCACCGTCTCGAGGCTGTCCGGGTACAGGAAGAACGTCTCTTGAACGCCCCCTACCCTGTAGATGATGTTCTCGCCCCCGGCAGGATCACGCGTATCGACGGAGAGCTCGACCTCGGTCGCGAGGAGTTTCATCGTTCCTGGCGGGAAAGGACGTTCCCCGAGGTCCTGCTCGGTGGCAGGTGTAGGACTTTGCGTCCGGAAATTGAGCTCGATCCGCTCCACCAAACTCGCTTCGAACATGTTCCGCGTCGCATTCTCCTCTTCGTTCCAGTCCCAGTTCGGCGGTATGTCGGGGTCCCCCTGCACGTCTGTAGGATCGAAGACGAACACGAAGCTGGAATTATCGAAAAGCGCCGCGTAACGCGCGATGTCCCGTGCCTGGTACGCGTCGATCAGCTCTTGCATCACTCCCGCGATGGACTTGCGGGGATTTTCCGGAGTCGGAGGAGTGACCTTGTCGTCATCGGAGCATCCGGCCCCGGCGATCATCATTGCGGCGGCGACGCCGAGCATTACCCTTCGTCGCAGTGTCTCGAAAATGGGATCAAGTTGGAAAGTCATCGTCGCCCTCTAGATTCAGTCATGATCCTCGATGGGATGAATCCGTAGGTTACCGGATCGACCGAGGATCCCGTTTGTCTGCTCCCGCGATCGCCGTCTTCGTCGCCACGAACGCGGCTACTGATAGTTTGCTTTGATTCTGCCCCACGTGACACCGATCGTGGGAACAGCTTCGATCCTCCTGTCGCGCCACTCGAAGATCTTCCACGCGGGGACTCCGTCGACGACCTCGAGGGTATCCGGATACAGGAAAAACATTGCCTGATCCCCGTTGCACCGATAGATGATGTTCTCACCTCCGGCGGGATCGCGCGAATCGACACTGAGCTCAACCTCGGTGACGAGCACCTTCATCGTCCCCTCGGGAAACTCCCGGGTTCCGACGTCGTGCGTGTCTGGCAGCGCCGGTGTACCCACGACGAAGTCCACCTGAATCCGCTCCACGAGATCCGCTTCGAACATGTTTCTCGTCGCATTGTGTTCCGCCGACCAATCCCAGTTCTGCGGTAGGTCCGGATTCTCGAGAACGTCCGTAAGGTCGAAGACGAACACGAAGTCGGAATTGAAGAGCGCAGAATAACGGTCAAGGTCACGAGCCTCGTACGCGACCTTCAACTCTTGCAACGCCCCAGCGATCGACTTTCGTGGATCTTCGACAGGGTCCGGAGGGGTGATGGTCTCATCGTCCGAACACCCGATCGATAACATCAGTCCAGCTAAGGCCACACCTACCCCTGGGAATCGAGCCGACCGTGGCAACGAAAGGACAGAACCCACGTCGAACCTAAAGACGGTGCGACCGACCAGGCTGGAAATCGATTCGATCTGGAGGAGATGGATGGCAAGATTCGAACGGCGAGAGGACATGTTCGCGGCCCTTCCTTTTGTACCACCGGGCATGTTGTACGAGACCGGGCATGGAGCCGCTCCGTGATCAGGCGACGGCCCTTCGTTGCCAGCCTCCGAGAGCGCGGGTATCGATATATCGAACTCTGACGGCGAACTGACGATCTCCGAGGATACACGAATCGCCGACAGTGGGTCAAATCGCCACGGTGCCACCGACACGTCGAGACAGTCACGCACTTCCGCTCTATAACGTGCATGGATGTGTGCATGGGAAGGACGGTGCCGCCGTCAAGCCGGAGCGCGGATCCACGGCACGCATTGCCCCTGTCTCAGTTCATGATGTCGGAGTCGTCCGTCCCCAGAGCGGCCTTGCGCGACAGAGAGATGCGCCCGCGGTCGGTCCCGATCACCTTCACGACCATCGCATCTCCTTCCGATGCCACCTGACCCGCCTCGGCGACGCGGCCATTGTCGAGCTCGGAGATGTGAACCAGGCCCTCGATTCCCTCGAACAGGCGCACGAAGCAGCCGAACTCTTTCACTCCCGTCACGACTCCGCGATACACCTTGCCCACCTCCGGCTCTCCGGTGAGCTGCTGCACGCGCTTCTCGGCGGCGCGGAGAGAATCTCGATCGGGTCCGAACAGCTTGACGGTGCCGTCATCGGTCACCTCGACGGTCGTGCCGGTGGTGGCTTCCACGTCCCGGATGGTCTTGCCGGCAGGCCCGATGAGGAAGCGGATCCGGTGCGTGCCGATCTTCATCACCTGGATGCGCGGAGCGGTGGGGGCGAGCTCGGGGCGAGGTTCGGCCAGCGCCTGGCTCATCTCCCGGAGGATGTGCAAACGCCCCTCGCGCGCCTGGTCGAGCGCGCGCACCAGGAGATCATGGGGGAGCCAGCCGAGCTTGTTGTCGAGCTGGACCGCGGTCACTCCTTCGCTGGTGCCCGCGACTTTGAAGTCCATATCTCCGAGATGATCCTCCGCGCCCAGAATGTCGGAGAGCACGACCGCCCGCTCTCCATCGGAGATCAGTCCCATCGCGATCCCCGCCACCGGCCGACGAATCGGGACCCCCGCGTCCATCAGAGCGAGGCAACCTCCGCACACCGTCGCCATGGACGAGGAGCCGTTCGACTCGGTGATCTCCGACTCGACCTTGATCGTGTACGGAAATTTCGACGCCGGAGGCACGACCGCGACCAGTCCGCGGTGGGCAAGATTCCCGTGACCGATCTCGCGACGTCCCGGGCCGCGCAAAGGCCGCACCTCCCCCACGGAATACGGTGGGAAGGAGTAGTGCAGCTGGAACCGCTCGCGCTCGGTGCCGCTCACCGTCTCGTTTTCCTGTTCGTCCCGGGCGGTGCCGAGCGTGGCGACGACGAGCGCCTGCGTCTCGCCGCGCGTGAAGAGCGCGGAACCGTGCACCCGAGGCAGGACGCCCGCCTCGGCAAAGATGGGACGAATCTCGGTCGGGCCACGAC
>CAMPIC010000127.1 GCA_946886185.1 uncultured bacterium | reverse complement strand
GCAGCACGCCTGCCGCTCGCAATCGACTCGAAAACGATGCCATGAGCCCTCCCTGAGGTTGGTGTGTCAGCCGGCGGTTTCACGCGAGTACGGAGGTTCGCGCGATTAGACCGTATGGGCATCGAGATCGGGGTTGGATACAGGCAGGCCACGGCGGTTGCGGAAAAAACTTCCTCTCGACCTGTATCCAACGCGGCGCCGCTCGCCCTATGAGCAGGACCTTCTTTCGTCATGGGAGCGAGCATGATCACGATTACTTCACTGAGGCGCGTCGCGGTCGTCGCCGGCTGCGTCGCGGCGACCATCCTCGCTCCTTCGGACGTCATTGCTGGAGGGGAGCCGCTGTTCATCTACTGCTGTGCGGGATTTCGGCCGCCCATCGAAGAGGCAGCTCGCATCTTCTCGGAGTCGCACCAGGTGCGCGTCGAGGTCACCTACGCGGGAAGCGGATGTCTCATCGCGCAAGCAGAGCTCGCCGGACGAGGCGATCTGTTCATTCCGGGAGAAGAGCACTACATCGTCCAAGCGCAGGAGCGCGGCCTGGTCGGGGAGGTATCGAGGATCGCCTATTTGCGACCCGTGATCGCCGTTCGCAAGGGCAATCCGCTCGGGATCCACGGACTCACGGATCTGGCGCGTCCTTCGATTCGACTCGGGCTGGGCGATCCCAAGTCAGTTGCAGTCGGGCTCGCCGCCGAAGGATGGCTGGATGCGGCTCTCTCTGAGCAGGCAATCGCAGCCGTTCACGGGAACACCATCACGCGCGCGATCAACGTGAACGAGCTCGGAAACCAGATCGTTCTGGGGGGACTGGACGCCGCCATCGTCTGGGACGTCACCGTGCGCTTGTTCCCGGATCTGGATGCGATCGTACCCGCCGATTCGCGCGACCATCGGACGGTCATCACCGGGAGCGTGCTCGAAATGTCCACGCAACCGGATCTCGCCGACGCCTTCCTCGAATTCCTGACCGGCGACGCAGGCAGCGCGATCCTGGTTTCGCATGGATATGAGCCGTTCGGCGCAGCGTCTGTCGGGATGACGGAGCCGTCCATCCCTGAGGTTCAGTCGAAGCGAGCGGATGGCTGCGGGCCACCAGATCACTCGGAGCAGGTAGATGCCTGCGGTCAACCAGCTCTCTCTGTGCGAGCAGATCCCTCCGCGGCGCCGGTTAGTTGCACCTCGCCGGGCGATCGCTCCTTGGAGGGACGCCCTTGAGCAACGGAGTCTTCCGCGCCGTATTCGCGACCGCGCTCGGCATTCTGGTGCTGTTCGTGGCGCTCTTCCTGGGTGCGGCGTTCGTGTATGCGGGGCCCGCCAGGCTGCTTGAAGTCCTGGCTCGTCCCGAGGCGATGCACTCGATCTGGCTCTCGATCGCCACGAGCAGTGCGGCCACGCTCTTTGCATTCGTGTTCGCGGTTCCGGCGGCCTACGCGCTCACACGTTGGCGCATCCCCGGACGCGGCTTCATCGACATGCTGCTCGATCTTCCGATCGTCCTGCCTCCTCTGGTGGCGGGATTCTGTCTTCTTCTGTTCTACGCGGTCTTGGATCGAACTTTGACCGGTACGCTTGCAGGCAGCCCGCTCGACCTGAGATTCACGCAGCACGGCATCGTTCTCGCGCAATTCACCATCGCCGCGCCGCTCGCGGTGCGGGTGCTGCGTGCCGCGTTCGCAGAAGTGCCGCCTCGTCTGGAAACGATGTCTCGCTCGCTGGGCTCGGGAGAGGCGCGTACGTTCCTGCGTGTGTCGTTGCCGATGTCCCGAAACGGGATCATCGCCGGGATCATCATGGTGTGGGCGCGGAGCATCGCGGAGTTCGGTCCGATCCTGGTGTTCAGCGGCGCGGTTCGCGACAAGACCGACGTGCTCCCCATCGCGATCTTCTTAGCCTTCTCGAACGGCGAGCTGGAAAACGGCGTGGCTCTCTCCGCGCTTCTCATCGTCCTGGGCGCATTGGCGATCGCGGGGATCCGCAGGATCGGAGGGGAGAGCATACGCATCGCATGAAACAGGACCGTAATCATCCGAACGCGCGCAAGCTTGGCGACGCGGACAGGGCTCCGGTGCAATCGATCGAGGCGCGCCTGACTGCGGTCGGCGGGACTACCTCCATCGGGACTGCCTCCATGCATCCCCACGGTGGTACATCGATCGCTCCGGCGCTGGAATGGCGCAATGTGAGCGTGGATCTAGGCGAGTTCGCGGTCGACGACGTTTCCCTGCGGGCGGATCCGGGAAGTTGGATCTGCATCGTCGGTCCGACCGGCGCGGGCAAGACTCTGCTGCTCGAGGCCGCCGCCGGATTTCTCGCTCCCACGAGCGGCTCGGTGTTCCGCGACGGCATCGACATCACGCGCCAGCCTCCAGAGCGCCGCTCCATCGCCTACGCACCGCAGGACGACCTGCTCTTTCCGCATCTCGACGTGCACTCCAACTTGACCTTCGGCAGCGCGCGCACGCGGTCGCGAGAACCTCGTCCGGAGAGGCTCGCGAGCGAGCTCGGGATCTCGCATCTGCTTCGGAGAAAGATCGACGCGATTTCAGGAGGGGAAGCGCAGCGCGTCGCGCTCGGACGCGCGCTCCTCCTCGACGCCGAAGTGCTTCTGCTGGACGAGTGCACCTCCGCGCTCGACGACGAGACCCGCCGGATCGTCGGCCGGCTTCTGCAAGCAGAGCGGAGGCGGCGCAATTTGTGCATCGTGCAAGTGACGCACGACTCCTCGGAGGCGCGGCGCCTGGCGGACACCATCGTCACGATGCAGCGCGGGAAGGTCGTCGAGGTCCAACGGCGCTCGCGCGCGACACCCGATGAAGGCCGCTTGATCAGCATGGAAATGGGGAGGAGATGATGAAAGTCCGGTTCGCATTGACCAAGCGGCTTTCCGAGATGTCCGGATTCGAGGGAGGAGAAGTAGAGCTGCGCGAAGGCACGACGATCGCGGGCGCTTTGGAAGAGGTGACCGGCCGGTTCGTCGGCGCGGAGTCTCGATCGCTGTTTCGTGAGGGACAGCTCCATCCCGCGGTGCTCGTGGTCGTGAACGGCGAGACCTGTTTGCCGGACGACCGGGTTGCTCCATTGTCGGGAGGCGAGACGATCGATCTGTTCCTTCCCGTGGCAGGAGGTTGAAACATGCGCGTCGAATCACTGCATACGAGTTCCCCGCACACCACGACATCGGAGACAACGCACACGTCGTCTCGATCGCAATCGGATGCAGCACATACGTCCTCTTGGTCACAGACGGGGGATGTCTCGCCCGCCCGGATTGCGCACGCGGAAGGCGATCCAGCTCGTGTTTCCCTGCCATTTCCGCGGCACAGGCGGCAGCAGCTCCTCGGATGGCTCGGGCGGGCGGGTCAGCGGAAACTGGCCGCCTCCACGGTGCTGATCACGCGGGTGGGCGGGCTCGGCGGACCGCTCGCGCAGTCGCTCGCGCTAGCGGGAGTCGGACGGATCGTGTTCTTCCACGAGGGGAGCCTGATCGAAGAGGATCTGCACCGCATGATCCTGATGGACCCTCGCGGCGTCGGCGAGGCGCGGGCACCGCAGGCGCGCGCATCGTTGCAGCGGATCGCGCATCCCGATGCGTGCATCCAGGGGTTCGCAGCACGAATTACAGCGGCCGATGCGGAGCGATGGATGCCGGCGGCGGACATCGCGATCGGCGCTGCTCCCACCTATGAAGAGCGATTGCTCCTGGGCGACATAGCGCGCAAGCATCGGAAGCCCTTCGTGGATGCGGCGATGTACGACGACGAGGCGCAGCTCCTCTGCGTCCATCCCACGGAAGGTGCGTGCCTGCGGTGCCTGGTACCGGAGCCGCCGGCGTGGAGAGCGGACTTTCCGGTGCTCGCGGCAGTGTCCGCGGCGATCGGAAACCTCGCGGCGTACCACTGCATCCGGATTCTCGCCGGAGCCGAGCCAATCCCGTGGGGAGAGTTGATCCACATGGATATGGAACGGATGACCTTGAAAAAGACTCGCCTGACGCGGAGTCCCGCCTGCGGAACGTGCGCCGACTCGGCAACCATGAACGGGAGGCATCGATGAGCACACGATTGGTTACGCGAATCGCCGCACGACCGGCCACCTGCAGGGTTATAGGAATGGCTGAACGACTGGGCACCCGCAGGATCACAGGATTGGCCGGTATCGCCGTCGTCGCGGCGGCTCTCTCGGTGACTATGGCGCAGGCCACTCCCAACCACGCGCACTGGCACTATCTGATCGGCGCGCGCGCGAACTTCGCCCGCAGCTTCGCCACGCAACTCCATCACGAGGCGATTGCGCCGGGGACGCTGCATCTCGAACCGGCTCGCGTGAACGCCGAGGATCTTACCCGACTGTCCGCGGAGATCATCGCTCGCGTCGACGAGCTCGAGCGTGTGAGCTCTGATGAGGAGAACGCCTTGATCGGCGAGTACTCGAATCTCATGCGCACAGCAGCCAAGGATGCGGCCACGCTCTCGGCGGAGCTGCTGGGATCGATCGATCGAGAAATGGCATCTGGTCGCATGGAGATCGCGTCCGAATCGTCTCTGACCGGGGCATCTCACGCCGAAGCAACCTTGGTGCTGGTGAGTGGCGCTCCCGCTCCGCCTGAGGACTCGGTGCGGAATGAGATTGCCACTCACGCCGTAGCGTTGTTCCACCAGTTCGGGGTCATCCTGAAAGCGCACAAGGACGCCGAGCATTTGCTGGGGATCTTGCCACCCAATCCCGTGCCGTGACGACGTTCCCGATCTTTTGGCGCGAGTGATGTAAAACGTGTGTGGCGGCTGTAGACCAGGCAGGTGGCGGTACGATTTCAATAGCGTGATGCGGGCTTGGCCCCACGCAGCGTCGGCGCGGCTGCTTGCGGCGAGCGGGCGGTCTTCCGGGCAAGCACGCCTACCACGCCGGCGATCACGAGGACGGTGCCTGCCAGCGTGTGGTAAGTGATCGACTCATGCAGGATCAACCATCCGAGGAACGCCGCTACGACCGGATTCACGTACGCATAGGTCATCACGATCCGGGCCGGAAGTAGGCGCAGCGCCTTCACGAACGAAGTGAACGCGATGACAGAGCCGAACACGACCAGGTATCCCCACGCCGCCCATTCGCCCGCATTGGGCCGCGGCGTCGGCTCTCCCAATCCCAGAGCGAGAATCAAGAAAAGCACGGCCGCGAGAAGCTGCTGATACGAAGAGGACGCTTCCGGCGTGAGCTGCACCGGCCGCCGTTGCTGCAGGATGGAACCGAGTCCCCAGCTGATCGGCGCGATGATGAGAGCGATCGAGGAGAGCAGGTCCGGACCTTTTGCGACTTGCAGCTCCGGATAGCTGATCACCGCGATGCCCGCGAAGCCGACGAGCAAGGAGACGATCAACCCGGGGGAAGGAGCTCGGCGGTCCAGAATCGCCTCGATGACCGCTCCCCAGAGCGGAAGCGCTCCCACCATGAGCGCCGCATACACCGATTCGACGCGCTGTTCACTCCAGACCACGAGACCGTTTCCACCGACCCAGAGGAGCACGGCCGACGCCGCTAATTTGCCCCATTCCGCGCGGGTCGGCCGCACCCGCGCCCGCAGCAAGCGTGCCCAGATCCAGAGGATGACTCCCGCCGCGAGCACGCGCATCGACGCCATGTAGAACGGGGGAAAGCCGGCTCCCTCGCGTACCGCCACCCGGATCGCGAGATAGGTGCTGCCCCAGACGATGTAGACGGTCAGGAGATGGAAGAGGCCGCGCAGGTTCATCCGAGTCTCGCGATGCCGAGACTCATGCGATCGTGACCTCGCGGCATGCGTACACGTCCTGGATCGCGTTGAGGAGCGCGATTCCGTCCTTCATGGGACGCTGGAACGCCTTGCGCCCGGAGATCAAACCCATCCCGCCGGCTCGTTTGTTGATGACCGCGGTCTTGACCGCCTCTTGCAGGTCGCCGCTTCCGGAGGATGCACCGCCGGAATTGATGAGGCCCGCTCGCCCCATGTAGCAGTTGACGAGCTGCCAGCGGGTCCACTCGATCGGATGATCGGGGCAGAGCTCCTGATAGACCAGGGGATGGGTCTTGCCCACGCCGAGCTGGACGAAGCCCTGATTATTCTCCGGGAGCTTCTGCTTGATGATGTCCGCTTCGATCGTCACTCCCAAATGATTCGCCTGCGCCGTCAGGTCGGCGGCGACGTGGTAGTCGACACCATCCTTCTTGAATCCGGAATTGCGCAGATAGCACCAGAGGACGGTGAACATTCCCAGCTCGTGCGCCTCGTGAAAGGCCGCGGAAATCTCCTCGAGCTGCCGGCGTGAATCCTCGGAGCCGAAGTAGATGGTCGCGCCCACTCCCGCAGCTCCCATCTCGAACGCCTGCGAGACCGAAGCGAACGGCGTCTGGTCGTAGCGAGCCGGGTGAGTCAGCAGCTCGTTGTGGTTGAGCTTGACGATGAACGGAATCCGGTGCGCATAGCGTCGCGCAACCGCGCCCAATACGCCGAGCGTGGATGCGACGGCGTTGCATCCACCTTCGATCGCGAGTCGCACGATGTTCTCCGGATCGAAATAGATCGGATTGGGGGCGAACGACGCGGCGCCGGAGTGCTCGATTCCCTGATCCACCGGGAGGATCGAGAGGTATCCAGTGCCCGCGAGCCGTCCGGTGCGGAACATCGTGCTCAAGTTGCGCAGCACCGCGATGGGCCGATCCGAATCGGCCACGACCCGCTCGATGAAATCCGGTCCCGGCAGATGGAGCTGCTCACGGGATACGCCGCGAGCCTCATAGTCGAGAAGCGAGGCGTCCTCACCCAGGGTGCGTCGAATCTGGTCGATCATTGCTTCCCCCAAAAAAGTAGGTCCGATCTCCGCCTGACGCGGAATGCGGAGTATAGCGCGGATCGCGGAGCACGGAGATGGCCAGCGTGTGCCCGGAAGAAACGGTGCGGGCTCCGACGGAGTCGCGCAGATTCCTCCGCCGCACCACTCCCGGAGCGGGAGTGCATCGCACGAATCTCGCGTGGACGCTCGGGCACCGTCCTCGATGGTGTTGTCGGCGGCGCGCCCCCTGTACTACCTGCTTCCTACTCCGCGTACAGGTGGACGTCGTTGCTCACGCGATCGGCGATCTGCAGGCAGGTCGCGAAGTCGGGGTGGCGCACCACCACGAAGCCGTCGCCCGTCAAGGACTGGCGCCAGTTCTTGCGCGGCGTGCCGATGACGGCGAGATTGACCGCCGCGACATGCGGCCCGTAGTCGCGCATCAATCGCTCGAGACCCTCGATCCGGCGGATCGTTCCCTGCCCGAGAGCGCGCTTGAAGATGATCGCGGCGTTGTAGCGCCGTTCCACCGGCTGGGTGAAACGCCCGTGGACCACCGCTTCCGCCCAACCGCGGAAGAGATCGATGTCGCAGGTGTAGTTCATGAGATCGACGGTGCGGCCGCCGGGCGGTCGGGCCGCGATTTCTCCGAAGACCGCTTCTCCATCCCCCTTCCGGTACCACTCCATGTGTG